>JAAELK010000461.1 GCA_024226935.1 Desulfobacteraceae bacterium | reverse complement strand
GTCAAATCTACTCATGGTTTTTTCCTTTAATCTGTTATGGGGATAACCGATTAAATTAATACCATGGGTAGATCCTTCAGGCATAGCCTTCTGACGATGACCACGCCCACAGGACGTGGTTTTTAATTTTTAATAAAATAAAAAATCAATTGCTGCAATCCCAGAAACTCGAATCCATTGGAACGTTGGCCGGTGGTATAGCCCATGATTTTAATAATATTCTCACGGGAATTTTTGGATTTTCCATGATGGTAAAACAACATTTAAATGAACCGGAAAAAGCAAAAAAAGATGTAGACCAAATAATTAAATGCGCTCAAAAGGCAGCCAATCTGGTTAAACATATCCTTGCATTCAGCCGAAAGTCCGACCATAAAAAACAGCCGCTAAGACTATCTTCAATAATAAAAGAAGTGGCCACGCTACTGCGTTCATCCATACCAACCAGTATTGAGATACAAGTTGCTATCACCACCGAATCAAATATAATGGCAGACCCCATTCAAATTCAGCAGGTCATCATGAATTTATCTACCAATGCCTACCATGCCATGGAAAAAACCGGGGGTGTTTTAACCATCAACTTAGACAAGATTCAATTTAAAAAACCCAATACTCTACCCGAACTGAACATGTTGTCAGGTAACTATCTCAAACTGGAAATAATTGATACAGGTTCAGGCATGGATTCAAAAACAACAAATAAAATATTTGACCCCTATTTCACCACCAAAGAACCTGATAAAGGAACTGGCCTGGGACTATCCGTGGTTCACGGGATAGTAACAAAACATGATGGGCATATAAAGGTTCGTAGTAAACCAGGCCAGGGTTCTGTGTTTACGGTATTTTTTCCGATAACCGAAAAAGTATCCAGGCTGATCATATAATTTTATCAATGCTTACAATGGGAAAAGATCTAACCTGACACCAGGAGTGCAGGATAAGCAAATAATAAAAAATGAGTAAGATTAAAGGCAAAGTGGAGCAAAATCGAAGCTTCAATGCTTTTGGTTTTATGATAGATATGACCGTAAAAGATACCGGCAACTAAAGCCAAAGCAATATAAGACATCCCCCCCCGATAATGGGTCAATCCAAATAACAGGGACGATACTAAAATACTTATTATGGCACAATTCTTAAAAGACAAATAACTTTCTATCTTCCCTTGAATTAATTTTCGGAACAGGGCCTCTTCTGCAATACAGGCAAAAAAAAGATTGGCAAGAATCCAAATTAATGTGAAATTTGGAAGTTTAGGTTCAAATTTGGAATAACCCAAAATTAGAGTGATCACTATAATGCCGGGAATCATCAAAAAAAGATATTTAATGACCTTGGTAAATAAAAAGAAAATATCATTTTTTTTAAAACTGTAACCAAAACCTAGGATAAATAGACCAATTAAGGTTTTATCAAAATTAAAATACAAACTATAGGGTGATGAATTTTGAGTTATTTTAACGGCATCTAAAAATTTATAATTATTAAATACAGTAAAAGGCAGGTGCATATATAAAGGAAAGGCCAATACAATGGATAGAAAGAAGTAACCCAGGCTCTTTGTCCGATAATATAAATATACTGCCGATCCAAAAGCTATTGTATATCCAAGGGAGAAAAAAGTGGCATAATTAAATATTATTGCAAATATTAAAGACCAGGAAAGGAAAACCATCCATAATGGAATTATACGAAAAAGCCTGATCTTAACCCATAATGAAATTACTCCCAACAAAAGAAATCCATAGGTAAATAAAACAGATATATCCATATTAACTGCGGGAGTGTTCAATATTTTTTATCACCAATTCCAATTTTACTATTATAGCCAATTGATTGGACCCTGGCAGCCATTCCAAACAAAAAAAAGGGTCCTGGAAAAAATTTCCAGGACCCTTGTAATTTATTTGGTAGCGGGGAAAGGATTTGAACCAATGACCTTCGGGTTATGAGCCCGACGAGCTACCAGACTGCTCCACCCCGCAACAGCCAGATGAATATAGGGTAATACGTATGCTAAGTCAAGGCTTTTTTCCATACAAAGATAATTTTTCATAAATCATCTATCCATGGCTTGCCTTAGTTCATGGATGGAAGCCGTTGCAGTCCCCACTTTGGCCACCACTATCCCGGCTGCAGCATTGGCAACCATGGCAGCATCACCAAAGGAAGCACCCGCGGCCAACCCCAGTCCCAACAATGATATAACCGTGTCTCCGGCACCTGAAACATCAAAAACCTGCCGGGCTTTTGAGGCAATCACATGGGGAAAACCTGACTTTTCAAACAAAGCCATTCCATCTTGCCCACAGGTAATAAGCAATTTTTCAAGCCCTACCTGATCCATGATTTTCTTACCTGCCAAAAACAGGTCTTCCTGGGTTAAAATCTCCATATTGGCAGCAAGACCGGCTTCTTTCTTATTGGGTGTGAGCACCGAGACATTGGCATATTTCGAAAAATTAAGAGATTTTGGATCCGCAAGCACCAATACCCCATGCCTCCGGGCAAGGGATACAGTTTTTGCCACAAGCTGTCTTGTCACAAGCCCTTTATCGTAATCGGAAATAATGATTACATCCACATCACCCATTTTACTTTCAATAATGGCCATCAATCTTGCCAGGGTTTCGGCCGTGATTTGTTTTTTAATTTCCTTGTCAATCCTGAGGACCTGTTGATTGGAAGCAATAACACGGGTTTTCCGGGTGGTGGGACGATCCTTTTCACTGACAATACCGTCGGTTTCAACCCCTAACTCCGCCAGTTTTTCAAAAACCATCCTACCGGATTTACCGTTTCCGGCCGTGCCAATGGCAAACACACTCGCCCCCATGGCTGTCAAGTTGTTGATTACATTCCCGGCGCCTCCCAGGGTCTGGTTTTCCCTTTCTATGGCCACCACCGGAACCGGGGCTTCCGGAGATATTCTTTCCACATTGCCCCAGAGGTACTCATCAATCATGAGATCGCCTATTACCAAGGCTCGAATTCGTTTAAACTGATCAATATTCAACATTCCAGAAAAGCTCCTATCCTGACTTTGAGTTCATCGTAATTTTGAGTAACCGGTATGTCTGGAAACTCAGCCACCACACAAGAAGGCGGACAAAAGAAAAATCCCTGGTGAGCTTCTTGAATCATACCAATATCATTGTAGGAATCCCCAAAGGCCATAACCTGGTAGTTCAATGATTTCAATGCCTTAACTGCCCTGGTTTTCTGGTTGTCAATCCTTAGATTATAACCGTTGATAGCGCCATTCTTATCAATGGTCAGATTATGGCAGAACAAAGTAGGAAAACCAAGCTTGGCCATCAATGGTTTTACAAACTCCTCAAAGGTATCTGACAAGATAATAATCTGGGACTTAGCACGGATCCAATCCAAGATCTGCCTTGCCCCATCCAGGGGTTCTAAAGTAGATATCACCTCTCTGATATCTTCAATATTCAACTTGTTTTCCTTTAAAATGGACAATCGTTTAGTCATTAACACATCATAATCACTAATCTGCCTTGTGGTGAGTTTCAATTCCTCTATTCCGGTTTTCAGGGCAACATTGATCCATATTTCAGGTAAAAACACCCCTTCCAGATCAGCCACTATTATTTTCATAATTTTACTCCTGTTTTCATTCTTTAAGATCTAGGAGTCTTCTTCAATTCGAATGACAATTGGATCTCCCACCACAGAATCTGTGGCATATATTTGAGTTAATGCCGTCTGAACCCGTTCTTCTTTTGCAATATGGGTAATCATTACCACAGGCACTTTTCCATTACTTTGCCTACCTTTTTGATGAACCGATTTGATACTGATATGATTATCCCCCAAAATACCCGAAATCTGCGACAACACACCGGGATGATCCTGGGCCTCAAACCGCAAATAGTATCTTGTATACAACTCATCCATGGGTAGAATGGAAATCCTTTTAATATTGTCTTCAGGATATCCTAATATGGGCACCCTTCGTGCGGTATTGGAAATGATATTTCTGGCAATATCGGCAATATCACTTAAAACGGCACTTGCTGTGGGCATCATACCTGCCCCATGCCCATAGAGCATGGTCTTGCCCGTGGCATCGGCATCAATAACAATGGCATTCATGGAATGCTCCACATGGGACAAAGGATTTGTATTGGGAATCATGGTGGGGTGCACACGGGCTTCCACATGATCTCCATGGACCTTACCTATGGCAAGCAGTTTAATAGTATATCCAAAGGATTTGGCAAACTCAATATCAATGGGCGTAATATTCCGGATACCTTCCACATGAATATCTTTTAAATTGATCTCCATGCCATGGGCCAAAGAATTTAAAATGGCCAACTTGTGGGCTGTATCATGACCATCCACATCCAAGGAGGGTTCTGCCTCGGCAAATCCCAATTTTTGGGCATCTTTCAAAACATCTTCAAACAAGGAGCCATCCTGGGATATTTTTGTCAGTATATAGTTACAGGTACCATTTAAAATGGCTGACATGGAGTTAATATCATTGGCCACAAGGGATTCGCGCAGGGATTTAATAATGGGCATACATCCGCCGCAACTGGCTTCAAAGGCAAGATCCACCTGGTTTTTCCGGGCAGCTTTAACCAATTCATTGCCATGACCTGCCATAAGGGCTTTGTTGGCAGTCACCACATGTTTTCCGTTTTCAAGGGCCTTGAGGATAAATTGTTTTGCTGTGGTATCCCCGCCAATAAGCTCCACAATAATATCAATATCCGGATCATTGACAAGTTGCATGGCATCATTCACAAGAACAGTATTTCCAAGTTCAACTCCCCGGTCCGTGCTGATATTACGAACAGCAATGGTTTTAAGAGTTAAAAAGGCTCCTATCCTGGCTTCCAGCAATTTTTTTTTCTGGGTGAGCAAAGTTGCAACCCCGACTCCCACAACTCCATACCCTATAATTCCAATATTGATTGTTTTCATTAATCTAAATTCTCCGCAATATTTACCATTTGTAAATATTGAAATAGATACAATATAAACCATTCCATGTCAAAAAGCTTTTGACTTTTGACTCCAATATGTTTATTATTGCCGGGTTTTAGAAAAAAAATAAATCTTATCCAAGAATGTGATTCCAAAGGTGATTTTAAATGAACGATTCCTTGACATATGCGGATTCCGGCGTAGATATAAAGAAAGCAAACCAGCTGGTTGATCGAATAAAAATGATTGCAAAATCTACACCCAGATCTGGTGTAATGGGAGAAATTGGTGGCTTTGGTGGCCTTTTTTCCTTGAACCTTTCCAATATTTCAAATCCTGTATTGGTCAGCGCCACCGATGGTGTTGGGACCAAACTCAAAATCGCATTTCAAATGGATAAACATGATACCATTGGTATTGACCTTGTTGCAATGTGTGTCAACGACATCATTGTCCAGGGCGCTAAGCCATTGTTTTTCCTAGATTATCTTGCCATGGGAGCCCTTAATAATGTGGTTGCCGAAAAAATTCTGGAAGGAATTGCAATAGGATGCAATGAGGCAGGATGTGCCCTGATAGGTGGTGAAACCGCTGAGATGCCGGACATGTACCATGATGGAGAATATGATCTTGCAGGTTTTTCCGTGGGTATTGTCGACAATAATAAAATTATTGACGGTTCCTATATCCGACCGGGTCATAAATTAATCGGAATTGCTTCAAGTGGTGTCCACTCCAATGGTTTTTCCCTGGTTCGGAAAATATTTTTTGATAAATGCAAATATGATGTTACAACCCAGATACCAGAGTTTGGCACCACCCTGGGTGAAGAACTTTTAAAACCCACCGTTATCTACGTAGCCAGCATTTTAAGCCTGCTCCGTGACCTGCCAATCCACGGACTGGTCCACATCACGGGGGGCGGAATTGATGAAAATATTATCCGTGTCATTCCAAATTCCTGCAAGGCTGTCATTCATAAAAACGCCTGGGAAGTTCCGCCTGTATTCCAGCTTCTACAAAAAGAAGGATGCGTCTCGGACGCTGAAATGCAAAAAACATTCAATAACGGAATCGGTATGGTGGTAGTGGTACCTGAGAAATCAGCAGAGGAAGTCCTGGACCGGCTGGGAGCCATGGAGCAAAAAGCCTATTTTATCGGTGAAATCACCTCCAGAAAAAACAACGAACACCAAACAAAATGGGTCTGATATTCCATTAGCTGATCATGATAATTCTCGGAATTGAATCTTCCTGCGATGAGACCGCAGCGGCAGTAGTGCGCAATGGCACCGAAATTTTATCCTCAATCATTGCCTCCCAGATAGATACCCACTGCAAATATGGCGGTGTGGTACCGGAACTTGCTTCCCGCATGCACTTGGAAGCCATTGGCCCTGTGGTAAATGAAGCCGTGGAAAAAGCCGGTATAACCCTGGAAGACATTGACGCAGTTGCGGCAACCAGGGGACCAGGGCTGATTGGTGCCCTTTTGGTGGGATTTTCATTTGCCAAGGCCTTTGCCTGGGCCAGAAAGCTACCCCTGGCAGGAGTAAACCATCTTGAGGCACATATTTATTCCCTGGCTTTGATGGAAAAACCTCCAGGTTTTCCTTTCATTGCCCTGGTGGTCTCGGGGGGACATACCAATATTTACCATGTCACCTCTCCCCACACCTTCGAACTCATGGGCCAGACCCGGGATGATGCTGCTGGAGAGGCCTTTGACAAAGTATCAAAGATGCTGGATCTGGGATATCCAGGCGGCCCTGTAATTGAAGCCCTGGCCAAGACAACGGATACTGATCTTATTAAATTTCCCAGGAGCATGCTTGAAAAAAACAGTTTTGATTTCAGCTTCAGCGGACTCAAATCCTCTGTGGCACGGTATATACATAACCATAAAATCATAACCAAAGAAGACAAAGCCCAAATTGCAGCCTCTTTCCAGGCAGCAGTTATTGATGTGCTTTCCTGCAAATTATTAAATGCTGCCAAATTTAAGGGTTGCAAACGCATCGGTATATCAGGTGGTGTTTCAGCCAATCAGACCTTTGCTGCGCTATTATCACAAAAAGCTGCCAAAGAAGGTATTCAGGTCTTTTACCCTCCCATTTGCCTGTGTGGAGACAATGCCGCCATGATTGCCGCAAGAGGTTTTACCATGATCAAGCAGGGCCAGACTTGTGATCTGGATCATGATGTATTTTCACGAACCAGGATTTAAGCCTGTCCCACCGCTATATTCACCCGAAATTTTGTTTAACCAAGACCTTAAACCTGTAAATATTTTTTTTTAACTCCTAAAATTCTGTCCATGGACTCTTTGCCCAGGGCAAGAAATTGTGGATCACTGGTTAAAAGATGAATAATTTCCTCCCATGCAACCCGGATATTGGGACCCTTATGACAAATTAAAACAAGATCGATCCTTGATGCCATAATCTGGCGAACACATGTTTTTATATCATGTTTAATAGCCTTCATATCCAGGTCATCGGTCAGAACCAATCCGTCGTATCCCAACTTATCCCTCAAAAGCCCCCCTGCAATATAGGGAGACAAACTTGCCGGCCAGGTATCATCCAATTGGGGGTAAAAAATATGGGAAAGCATAATTCCTGTGACATCTGCATCCCTGGCAGCTTCAAAGGGCTTCATATCCGTTGCCTTCAGAGTCTCAATATCTATATCAAGCTTTGGCAAAAAAAGATGGGAATCCTTTATTGTCCTGCCGATCCCCGGAAAATGCTTGGCCACAGCCATGATCTTATTATTCTGCATGGTTTTAATTACACGACAACCTAGCTCAGATACTATTTTAGCATCCCCTTTAAAAGCCCTGTCTTTCATAATACTGTCCACCCCGTCCGGCACAACATCCATCGCAGGGGCCATGTTCATATTGATACCCACACCGGACAATTCATCGGCCGTAATTTTTGCAAAATGGTGGGCCTCACCCTTTGCATGGATATGGGGATTGCCGGCAAATTCGGTAAAGGGGTGTTTCAACCTTGCCACCACCCCACCCTCCTGGTCAACGGCTATAAAAAGAGGGGGCTGGCCCGCGTCTGCCGCACAGGCCTGAACATCTGAACAAAGCCTGGTTAACTGATCCGGCGACTCAATATTTGGTTTAAACAAAATAATACCACCGGCCTTGATTTTCCGGATAATAAATTTTAACTCTTGATTCAATGTGGTGCCATCAAATCCCAACATGAGTCGCTGCCCTGCCATCCGTGCAATCCCAGGATCGTACTCTGGTAAGGGATCATACCCATTAAAAGCCGTTATCTTTGTTTCATTCATTTAAATCACATCTCATTCTAATTTAGGTCTCCCACATTACAAGAACCTAATTTGGAAGCTTTGCAAGGGCTGCTTCCAAATTTTTTGTTACCTCCCGGGACAGATCACCGGCCTGCTCAAGACTAAGGGCCACATCTATCAACCCGGCCGTTCTTGCCTTTTTGGCCCAGGACAAAAAATTATCCCTATGGCTTTCATTATGATCGATCCAATGGGAAAACAGAGTATCAAGTTTTTGCTCCATGGTCATCTCCTTACCATGGTCATGGGAGTGTATACTGCCGGAATGACTATGGGCGTGTTTATCACAGGAATGGTCATGGGTGTGTTTATCACAGGAATGGTCATGGGCATGATCGTGTGTCATAAAAGTACTCCATTCATATATTGTTAAAGACGAACAAATTCACGTGTTTAGACAAAAATATTTTATCTAAACACATTTATTTCAATTTCATTATAATTCATGACCCTTTGATACTCTTGTTCCACGCAGTTTGGCAAGTTTTTTTTACAAATTTAATGGTCAAAGTATTGTAAAATATCACAAGGATTGTTATTGAAATAAAAAAAACTTTAAGAGGCAATATAAAAAATGAGTAAATTATTCACTATTTTATGGATACTGGCAATTGTGTCCTTATCTATCCCCGCCTATTCCCAGGCCAAGACCGGCTATGTTTCGGATATGCTGATTTTAACCTTCAGACAAGGCCCAGCAACCTCTTTTCCAGTATTACAGACTTTGAAAAGTAATACCCGTTTAACTGTTTTAGAAGAAGACAACGGATATTACAAAGTCGAGCTTGATTCCGGAAAAACAGGCTGGGTTGATAAACAATTTATTACATTTGAAATACCTAAAGCCCAAATTATTGAAAAATTAAATCAAGAAAAGGCAAATTTGAAAACCAGGCTTGATGCCAATACCAAGACCCTTGAGCAACTCAAAACCCAATTTACAACCCAAAAATTCAGTCAAGGAAAAAAAACAAGCGCTCTGATAACCAGTCTTAAAGAAACCATGGATAAAAACAACCTCCTTTCAACCCAACTAAAAACAAGCCAGGCCGCTTATAACACCCTTAAAACCCAATCCAAAAATGTCCTGGAGATTGTGGAAACAAACAAAGTTCTTGAAAAAGAAAATGCCCAACTATCTCAAAAGCTTACCCAATTGGAAAAAAAGACCAGCCATTTATTCAAGAGTGGAATGATTAAATGGTTTCTGGCAGGGGTAGGTGTCCTTTTGTTAGGATGGGTTATCGGTCAGAGTGTTTCTTCAAAAAAGAGAAGAAGCAATTCTCTGCTGGGTTAAAAACACCCCCCCACACTTTTTATCCGTCAAAAAAAATGGAATGCAAGGCCTGGATTGTTCTGTCCAGGCTTTCTTCTCGCACCAGAAAATATAATGCCGCATTGGATGTGCCAAAGGAAATCATCTCGATATTAACATTGGCATCGGAAACTGCTGTAAAACATTTAGCTGCAATCCCCCGATTTTTATGAAGCCCCTCTCCTACAATACTCACCAGGGCTACATCTGTAACAACAGCTGATTTTCTATAGGGTGAAGGCTTAATTTCCTCAATACTTTTATATCCCTTTTCAATATCGCCTCTTGACAATAATAAACTGATACAGGTCTGGGAGGTGACAACAGATTTAATATTAATACCGGCCATGGCAAGACTTTTGGTTATCTGGGACAAAATACCATACCTGGCACCCACCCCGGAGGCATATATCTTTAACACTGCCACATCGCTTGTATAGGATACACTTTTCACAACGGTGGGGGTGGTGACAACATCCGGAGTAATCAAACTTCCCTTAGCATCAGGGTTATAGGTGTTTTTAATGGCTATATTGATACCGGCGCATCTCACCGGTTCAACAGTTCTAGGATGCAAAATACCCGCACCGGTATAAGAAAGTTCAGCGGCCTCTTCATAGGTAAGCTTGGGAATCAACTTACAATGGGGAATATTATCCGGATCAGCCGTCATAAAACCTTCGGTATCTTTCCATATCTCAAGCACGCTGGCACCTGCTGCTACAGCCACAACCGCTGCAGAATAATCGGAACCACCTCTGCCGAAAGTGGTAATATCTCCTTTTTCGCTGACTCCATAAAATCCTGGAATAAATAAGATTTTTTTGGGTCCCATATTGGCGGCCATCCAAACCCCAAGATTTTGACGGGTCTTATCCATAATTGCCGATGCATCCATAAATTTGCCATCGGAAATGATCCCTAAATCCTCGGGCAGAACAAAGCTGCTGTCAATTCCCCTGGTGACAAGTGTTTTTGAAAGAATAATCGCTGAAATCCGCTCCCCAAACGTTGCAATCATATCCTGCATTCTGGGAGTCGCTTCCCGGGTAAAATTAATCCCATAGTAATACCGTTCCAGCTTTTTATAAACATCACCCAATTGTCTGGACAATTGTTTTTTCGGGGTATCTTCCTGGATCAAAATTTTTATAATATGGTTATGGTGGGTTCTCAGACCATTAATAATCAGAGCAATATTAGTTTCCGATTCAAGTGCCTTTTCAATGCCTGCAATCAGGATATTAGTTACCCCATAAAAAGCAGAAAGGACAAAGACATCCCCTTTTCCCCTTTTGGCAATCAACTCAATAATAGCGTTTGCAGCTTGACCGTCTTTGAGGCAGCCGCCGCCGATTTTTATAACTTTCATGGGCGGCAATCTATCATAAATCCCCGGACAATTTCAAGGGGGAGCAAAATACTTCCCTCCCCCAATATTTCGCAAAAATAAGATTTAATCTAATAAACAAGGTTTATTTATTTTATTTTTTGCTTGACAGAAACTAGGTTTTATTTCTATCAAGACCACGAAGGATCTCTTTTAATAATAAATAATAACAAAGGAGATGATATTGTCTGATCAAAGCACCTATTTAAAAAAAACATGGCTTAATTCCTATGAACCAGGCATCAAGGAAAATGTCGAATTCAAGGAAATTTTAACCCATCAATATCTTGAAGAATCCACAAAAAATTTCCCAGATAACCCAGCCTTAATTTTCCAGGGATATACTCTGAGCTTCACACAATTAAATACAATGGTAGCAAAATTTGCTGCTGCACTCAAAAATTTCGGGATAAAAAAAGGAGACAGTGTTGCCATACTGCTTCCCAATGTGATCCCCTGTACAACAGCCTATTATGCAATCCTCAAAATCGGCGCCATCGTCGTGTTCAACAACCCGCTCTATTCTGACAGAGAACTTGAGCATCAGTTCACCGATTCAAATTCAAAATTTTTAATCACCCTCGATCTATTGGTCGAGCGCATGGTGAAACTTCGGAAAAAAACCAATATCAAAACCATTGTTCACACATCCATTGGAGATTATCTTCCCTTTGTCAAACGATTGCTGTTTCCTCTGGTTGCCAAAAAAAGGGGACTTTTGGCCGATGTTTCCCCCGCAAAAGATCTCTACCGATTCAAAGATATCATTGCCCAATATCCACCTGACTATACCCAGGCCGATATCCGGATGGACGATGTGGCCATGTATCAATACACAGGAGGCACCACAGGTGTATCCAAGGGGGTAATGCTCACCCATAGAAACATTTCTTACCAGATCCAACAGATAGAAGCCTGGTTTCCAAAGTTTGAAAAAGGAAACGAGGTCATGCTGGGTGCCCTCCCATTCTTCCATGTATTTGGTATGTCCGTGTCTATGAATTTTGCCATCCGCATGGGCTGGGCCAATGTTCTGGTTCCCAAACCCCAGCCGGAACCCCTGCTGGAAGCTATCAGCAAATTCAAGGCCACCTTTGCTCCTCTGGTTCCCACCATGTATATCGGGATGCTGGATCATCCTGATATGGAAAACACCGATCTGACCTCTATTAAGGGATGCTTTTCCGGCAGTGCTCCTCTACCCGTTGATATAATCAACAATTTTCAGAAAAAAACCGGATCTATCATTGTGGAAGGATTCGGGTTGACCGAATCCACTCCCGTCACCCACATCAATCCCTTTCACGGCAAAAGAAAACAAGGTAGTATAGGTATCCCCATTCCCAATACAGAATGTAAAGTCGTGGACCTTGAAGACGATACCAAAGAGATGCCCGTGGGAGAACCAGGAGAACTGCTCATACGCGGTCCCCAGATTATGAAAGGATACCTGAACAACCCGGAAGAGACAAAAAAAACCATGACCAAAGACGGTTTCCTTCGCACCGGTGACGTGGCAACCATGGATGAAGATGGATACTTTTATATAGTTGACCGAATCAAGGACATGATCCTTTCCGGAGGGTACAATGTTTACCCAAGGGATATTGATGAAATTTTATTTGAACATCCAAAAATCCTGGAAGGCTGTTCCATCGGCATCCCCCATCCCAAACGAGGGGAAGCTGTCAAAGCCTTTGTCGTTCTCAAAGAAGGTCAGGAGATGACCGCCAAAGACGTCATTGACTATTGCAATACAAAACTTGCCAGGTATAAACTGCCCGTGGAAGTGGAATTCAGACAGGAACTGCCCAAATCCAACGTGGGCAAAATTTTAAGAAAAGATTTACGGGCCCAGGAAAAACCCCAATAACCAGTAAAACAAAATATCTGTATAGATATCCATTGGCTTTGCAAAATTTGAGGAACAGATATGACCATAAATCACATCAAACAAACCATGCCGTTTCAAGACAAGGATTTTATCATTCATAACATCCAATTGCTTGAAGAAAAGGGATTATCAAAAATTAGTACTCTTCCTTTTGCAGCACGAGTTATGATTGAGAACCTGGCAAGAAATATGGGGTCCGGCACCATTTCCTGGGAAGATGTTGTAAATACTGCCAAATTTTATGAAAGTGGTTCCAACACCTCAAACCTGGTTGCCTTCTACCCGGCCAGGGTTTTGATGCAAGATTTTACAGGAGTTCCGGCTGTGGTGGATTTTGCTGCCATGCGGGATGCAGTCCATGCAAAAGGCCTTGACCCCAGAAGAATAAATCCCCTGGTTCCGGTGGATCTTGTCATTGACCATTCCATTCAAGTGGATCATTTTAAAGAAAAAAATGCCTTTTTCCTCAATGCCAAAAAAGAATATGAAAGAAACCAGGAACGCTACAAACTATTAAAATGGGCCCAGAAAAGCTTTGATAATTTCAGGGTGGTACCCCCGGAATCCGGTATCTGCCACCAGATCAATCTTGAATACCTGGCAACGGTGGTAGCAACAAAAAAAACTTTAGAAGGAATACTGGCCTTTCCCGACACCCTGGTGGGAACCGATTCCCATACCACCATGATCAATGCCCTGGGAGTCCTTGGCTGGGGGGTAGGTGGAATTGAGGCGGAAGCTGTGATGCTGGGACAACCCTACTATATGAATCTGCCCGAAATCATCGGTGTCAATTTTGTGGGAAAACCAAAAAAACAGATCACCTCCACGGATATTGCCCTGTATGTGACCAATATTCTAAGAAAAGAAAATGTGGTGGAAAAAATTGTTGAGTATACCGGTGAGGGCCTGAAAAATCTGAGTCTCACCGACCGGGCCACCATCTCCAACATGTCCCCGGAATATGGCGCCACGGCCGGATTTTTTCCCGTTGATAATCAAACCCTTGATTATCTGGTCAAAACCAATAGATCAGATACAGCCGCTCTGGTTGAAGCCTATACCAAAACCTGTGGGCTTTTCAACACCCATGACACACTGCCCGTTTTTTCAAAAATCATCGATGTGGACCTGTCTGCCATGGAAACATCCATTGCCGGTCCCAGCCGACCCCAGGACAGGATACCCCTGTCAAAAGTAAAAGAAAAAACCACGGCCATTTATGATCTTGGCAATCGCAAGAATATTCAGATTACCCCAAAAGACTCAATTGCCAACCAGACACCGGCGCTTACCAACGGCAGCGTGGTCATTGCCGCCATCACCTCCTGCACCAACACCTCAAACCCTTATACCATGATAGGTGCAGGTCTTGTGGCCAAAAAAGCTGTTGAAAAAGGACTTTGTATCCCATGGTATGTAAAAACCTCCCTGTCTCCCGGCTCCAGGGTGGTTCTGGATTATCTCAATGAATCCGGGCTCATGGAGTACTTTGAGGCCTTAAAATTTAACAATACCGGATTCGGGTGCATGACCTGTATCGGCAACAGTGGCCCCCTGGATCCCTTCATTGAAGAGGCTATTAAAACCAATGACCTGGATGTCACCTCGGTATTGTCGGGGAATAGAAATTTTGAAGCACGAATTCACCAGGAGGTCAAAGGCAATTTTCTCATGTCTCCTCTTTTGGTAGTAATCTATGCCATTGCCGGCAGAATTGATATTGATTTTGAGACGCAGCCCCTGGGCTTTTCCAAGGACAACACACCTGTCTTTATGAAAGATATCTGGCCCGATTCCCAGGAGATAAATCAATTTGTGGAAACCTACGTCAAAAAACGATTTTTCAAAGACCAATATGCAAATATTTTTAAAGGAGACAAACTATGGCAGGAGTTGGAAGTCCCCCAAACCACCACATTCAACTTTGATGAAAAATCCACCTATATTCGAACACCCCCTTTTTTCAAAGACTTTTCCCAGACGGTCCCGGAACTTAAAGATATAAAAGGGGCAAAGGCTTTACTGGTATTAGGCAACTCCGTGACCACCGACCATATATCTCCTGCCGGTGCCATTCCGGTGGAATATCCAGCAGGTAAATACCTGGAGGACAACGATGTCAAACCCTGGGAATTTAATTCCTACGGCTCCCGGCGGGGTAACCATGAAGTGATGCTGCGAGGCACCTTTGCAAATATCCGAATCAAAAACACCCTGGCCAGTAAAACCGGGGGCTTTACTGTAAAGTTTCCGGAACAAGAAGAGGGCTATATATTTGATGTAGCCCAAAAATATAAAACCGAAAACACCGACCTCATAGTCTTTGGGGGCAAAGAGTATGGCACAGGTTCCTCCCGGGACTGGGCAGCCAAAGGAACTTGCCTTCTCGGAGCCAGGGCCGTCATTGCCCAATCCTTTGAAAGGATCCACCGCGCAAATTTGGTGGGTATGGGGGTATTGCCCCTGGTTTTCAAAAAGGCAGAGTCCTTTGAGAACTTAGGCCTTATGGGAGATGAAACCTTTGAAATAACTGGAATAAAAGATATCCTCCCCAACAGCCTTCTAACGGTGAAGGCAACCAGAAACGATAAAGTAAAATCATTTCAGGTCATTGTGAAACTCAACACAGATATTGAAATAGACTATATTAAAAACAAAGGTATATTACATTATGTTCTTAGAAATATGATCTCTGCCTGATTTTTAATTCCAAGTCAAAAAGCCTGTTCCGGTTCTACCCGTTACAGGCTTTTTTATTTTTCCTTTAAAAAAACTCCTCGACAACCATCCAATTTGTTTCATGATATGAAAAAAAAGTTTATTCATAATAAATTCCTTTCAGCAAATGAAAATAATTCATTTTTCTTTCGCATTATTCAAATTTTATGGTACACTATGCATTGCTGTTTTTCGTGGTTTTAATATTAATAAAAAGTAGAGGAATGTTGTAGTCATGGAGATTAACCATTACGAATTTGAACACGGCAAGTATGGCGAAACAACCGGAGTAACAATCAATTTAAGAGGATTTGATATCCTCAGATATAGCAATATCAGTAAGGGGACAGCCTTTACCATTGAACAAAGGCACAAACTTAAACTAAGCGGCTACTTACCTCCACGGGTCAAGACCCTGGACGAGCAGGTTAAATCAAGCCTTGCTATTATTGAACACAAAGAAAGTGATATTGAAAAATTTATTTACATAAGAAGTCTGTATGACAGAAATGTGGTACTTGCCCATGCCGTTATCGCAAGCGATGTTACCAAATTTTTACCCATTATCTATACCCCCACGGTCGGCCTTGCCTGCCAGCAGTATTCTTCCATGTTCAGAAATGCCAACGGAATACATCTTTATCCCGGCAACATAGATTATGCCGAACATATCTTAAGAAACTACAAGGACAAAGATATAAGAATTGCCGTTGTCACCGACAACCAGGGAATTTTAGGCATCGGTGACCAGGGTGCCGGCGGAATTCCCATCTGCCTTGGAAAACTCATGCTCTACACCCAGGGAGCCGGTATTGCTCCATGGCATGGCCTGCCAGTCTCCCTTGACGTGGGAACAGACAACCAGGACCTGCTCAATGATCCCAATTATCTGGGATGGCGCCACCAACGACTCCGGGGTGACAAATATAACGAATTTATAGAAAAATTTGTCCTTGCCTTTAAAAAAGTCTTCCCCAATGCCCTTTGTCAATGGGAAGATTTTTCAAAACAAACAGCCTTTACAGTCCGGGATAAATATTTAAGGGAGGTAATCTCCTTTAATGATGATATCCAGGGAACCGGGGCCGTTGCCCTGGCCGGCATTCTTGCCGCCATGAAAGTGAAGAAAGAAAAAATAACAGATCAAGTTTTTCTGGTGCATGGAGCTGGGGCCGGGGGTGTCGGCATTGCCGAACAGATTTTGACAGAACTTGTGGAACAGGGAATGGATGAAGCCTCCGCCAAGGCAAAAATCTTCACTCTGGATTCCCGGGGAGTTGTCACCTCTGACCGTGATCTGGAACCATATAAGGAACACTTTGCCAAAGATCCAGATACCATGCCATGGCTTGCAACACCAAAAGACAACACCCTGTTGAATGCTGTTAAACATGAAAAGGTAACAGTTATCATCGGCACCTCGGGACAAACAGGATGCTTTACCAAAGAAATTGTAACGGCCATGGCTGACAATACAGACCGGCCGGTAATCCTGCCTCTGAGTAATCCCACCGACAAGACTGAAGCCCTGCCCAAGGACATTTATGAATGGACCAACGGAAAAGCCCTTGTAGCAACCGGTTCGCCCTTTGATGATGTGATTCACAACGATAAAGCCTATCGCATCGGCCAGATGAACAATGCCTTTATCTTTCCAGGAGTAGGCTTGGGGATCATTGCTTCCGGTGCTTGCCAAGTGTTGCCGATATTCTTTTCAGCAGCTGCCCACGCAATGGCAAGTTTTATCGATGAAGACGATATCAAGGACGGCATCCTTTGTCCCCCCTTAAATCAACTAAAGCAAGTATCCCTTGAGGTAGCAAAACGGGTGGGAGCAGAGGCCATTAAGGCCGATGTTGCCAATAACGATTGTTCTGTTTCCACATTCAAGCACAACAACGATGTGGAAAGACTGAATACATTAATTGAAAACATGCGCTGGAATCCCGAGTACCATTAAGCTCCTCCGGTTAGTTTAAAAGAACCCCGGCCCCTTGGAAAATATTCCAAAGGGCCGGGGTCCTTTTTTTACAAATTAAAACCCTTCTCAACTGACAGCCCCCATCCTTTTTTGTCTATCAATCAAACCAGGAGATAGTTTTTTTACAAACACTTACCAGCATCAACATCACCGGCACTTCTATTAAAACCCCTACCACGGTCGCAAGGGCAGCTCCCGAAGAAAGCCCAAACAACATGACACTGGTGGCAATGGCCACCTCAAAATGATTTGATGCCCCTATCATAGCCACGGGTGCTGCATCTTCATACCGAAGCTTCAACAACTTTGCCCCCCCATACCCCAATACAAAAATAAAAAGGGTCTGGATAAAAAGAGGAACCGCAATCCATAAAATAGTCAAGGGGTTAGCTAAAATCACTTCCCCCTTAAAACTGAACAAAAGCACCAGGGTTAACAGCAAAGCTGCGATGGTCACAGGTGTCAAAAGATGGAGAAATTTTTCCTTAAACCAGGCCTCCCCTTTTGTATGCATGATCCACTTTCTGGACCCATAGCCTGCCCCAAGGGGAAGAGCCACATAAACCGCCACAGAAAGAAGAAGGGCCTGCCAGGGAACAGGAAGCTTTCCCACACCCAGGAGAAATCCACCCAAAATCCCGTAGAGCACCAACATTGTCAAACTGTTAATGGCAACCATCACCAAAGTAAGACCATCATTTCCCCGGGCAAGATACCCCCATACAAGGACCATGGCTGTACAAGGCGCAATTCCCAGAAGGATACACCCGGCAAAATAACTTCGCCATAGAGGAATCTCAAGCATTTTTATTCCATCATGGAGCACCACGGTCCCGGCTCCATGTATTGCCCCCACCGGCAGATCCAGACCAAAGGGCATTTTTACAAGATCCATGGCTGTAACACCAATAAAGCTCTTAAATAAAAACCCCAGAAAAAAGACACAGATGGCATACATGGTAAAAGGTTTAATACACCAATTTAAAAAAAGAGTTAAAAAAACCGGTTTGCCGCTCTTCCCGGCTTTGACAACACTTCTAAAATCAATTTTTACCATTATGGGATACATCATGAAAAAAAGACAGATGGCAATGGGAATAGAGACCACTGGCGCCCCATTAACATTAATTGCCATCCCATCTAGGGTTTTGGCAAATTGTGGGGCCAGTCTTCCCAATAAGATTCCCAAAACGACGCAGAGTCCAACCCAGACAGTCAGATATCGTTCAAAAATGCTGGTCATTTTTCGTTCATTGCTCCTGGCCAAATCTTTGATCATTTTATTCTCCTTAAAATTTCAAATTCCCCGGTAATTTTTCAATAAAGCACCTAATGTCATCCCTTACTTTTCGAAAGCAATCAAGCCCAGCCTCTTTATCTGCCCCCTGTCGGGCAAGTTTTTCTGCCATTTTGGGAGGATCATCAAACCCCATATGAATCACCGGACATGAAGCTGGAAAATATGGACAACTTGCCTGGGCATGGTCACAGACCGTGATCACAAAATCCAGATCAACCTTAAAAAATTCATTAACTAATTGTGACTTATGTTGGGATATATCCACTCCAACCTCGGCCATCACAGCCACGGCATCCGGATTTAAACCATGGGTTTCAATACCGGCTGAATACGCTTTAATACTATTTTCATGCAAAGCATTAACCCAACCTTCTGCCATCTGACTGCGGCAGGAATTACCTGTACATAAAAATAAGATTTTAAGTTTTTTTCTCATTTTTTTCTAATATCCATGGTGATCTAGCAGGTTTCAATGATAATAGATACAACTTTGGTTATTGGACTCATAACCTCTTTGAATTTGACATTATACATGGTTTTTTCTACAACAAACCGGGCAATTTTCCCTTTGATAATCGTTCCCTTTTCGCATTTGTTTTTTATTTTTATTACTGCCCCGGACTGAACCGGAAAATTGACATGTATGGATTCAAGTTTTACTCTTAATGCCTCAAGTCCTTTGATCTCATTTTCTAACTTTTTAATTTCTTCTGATTTATCTGCGATTTCCTGTTCGAAACCAGCAAGACCTGCTTTAAAATTGCTCTCGATCCGATGGGTATTTGATACAGTATTTTCATCATCAGGTTCCGGATCAATTTTTTTCGTAAGATATTTTAAAACATTTTCCAGGGACATTTTTGCTATGGATGTTAATATTTGATCAAGAAACTCCAGGGCTGCTTTTGTTTCAGGAATTTTTAAATAATAGGCTTTAACGGAGGAAAAATCCGGCAGGCCATACAGATACTTAACCTTATTTTCAAGGCCTTCATACTGATAAAGCTCAGGGGCTTCAATCATCTCGATAAGATTTTTTAATATGGCTTGTTCAAACAGATAATTTTCTTCTTCGTTCAGGTCTTTTCTATATTTTTCAGTTAATTTGGCAATATCATCTTCTTTTTTTAAAAGGGATAATTCCATATTTTTTTTTTCAATCGTGTGGTCTAAAGTAAGAATTTTATCCCCTGGCTTGAGGCCAAAACGAAAAATAGACGGGGCGTTTTTACCCGCCAGACTACCTCTGATCACCATGCCGTTATAGGCAATCACTTCTGATCCGACAACCGTTGAGTTGAAAGCCAGAAGTTCACCTCCAGTCTGAATTTTTGAATTAATTATGGATTTTGATACCTTAATTGATCCCTGGCAAATAATGTCGGTCTGATAGGGGATATCTTTATCCTCTGGTTTTTTCTCACTGCCGATATCCCCATTGACATTAATTTCACCGGTACAGATCACCTTCCCCATAAGAGAGCCATTAAGCCGCAAAGAGTGGCATCTTAAAATTGCCGCCGAAGTAATAGCACCGGTCAGTTCTACAATTGCAGATTCATAGGTATCTTTAGTATCGTTGTTGATACTATCGATGATGCTTTTGATTTCACCTTTTACAGGAACCGCCTCCACCACAAGGGTTGTACCGTTTTTTAAAACAGGGCGGCCGCTTATCTGCGCAAGGAAAACATCCCCTTTTTTAATAACTCCACTTCCAGCATTTAAAACACAAATAGAAGGTTTAGCAGGCTTTATGGGATAACCTAGAACATCCTTCCCGGATTTGCCTTCTTTTCCTGGAATAATCCGGGCCAGAGGACTGCCTTTCTCAATAAAAGAAGAAACATAATCATTGTCATCCTGTCCATTATCGTCCTGGCCGTTGTCATCCTGGCCATTGTCATCCTGGCCATTGTCATCTTGCCCATTGTCATCTTGCCCATTGTCGTCCTGCCCATTGTCGTCCTGTCCATTATCGTCCTGCCCATTGTCATCCTGCCCACTATCACTCCCATGAAGTGTTAATTCCTCTTCATCCGACATATCATCATCGCTGTCTTCTTCAACCCCGGGTTCATCGGTTTTTTTTTCCACATCTTCCAACTCCTGGGATTGTTTTTTTTCTGAGGTTTTTTCTTCGGCAGTATCATTATCCCCGGAAGGTTCAGAATTATCCGGTTTTAAATTATCTGGCTCTCGGGTGCAAACCGATAATTTAGATTTGATGGTTTTTGGGAACATAACAGACAAGTCATAAAAATTGAGTTCAATGAAATCAGGTCTTTATGAATGCTAAATTTTGACTTTTTATGCCGGATATTTGCTATCAGACCAAAACCTAAATTATTGAATTGCACCCCTGGCTCTCCATCGTCCGATTTTGGTTGAACAGGCATAAATTCATTTTCAAAATAAAATTGGATGCTCTCATTGAGACATTGCTCTGCCGGATACCCTTTTGCAACAATGATCTGGGATTTTTTGTCTGCTTTTTGAATAAATTCCTCCAAAACTGCATCAGCCACAACACCAGATTTGATCCCTAATCTTCTAAGCCAGATAAGAAATTCATAAATAGGAATTGCTTCATCTATCTCCATCAGTTTTTTTACAGATACCCCAAGGCCATCTTTGGAAATACTGTATTTAAATAACTGGTTGAGTTTTTTAGAAATCTTTATTTCAGATTTTACAGTATACAAGGCCCTTTCAAGATCAAATCTCCTTTTTTCAAATTGTTTTTGCTCTAAAATGATCTGTAAAATATCGTCATCGGATAGATTAGCCATTTCCTGGAGAATCTGACCAACAAAACGAGGTTCTCCTTGTAAACTTTCTTTTTTTTGAATTTCCAGAGCGGCATTTACCTGCTCTATTGTAACCAGTTCATTTTTAATGGCAAGAACCCCGAACCGCTTGTTTACAGTATCTTTTTGTGTTTGAGTCTCACCCAAATCATTTAAGGCATCAAGAAGATTTTCATTTTTAACTCGATTTTGAGTCAGTAAAATTGCAACCTGATCGGTCCTGGTTATGGTTTTATTTTCAACCCAGATATCACCGATTTTTATGGTAACACCGGTTTTTTTGAAATGGGTTTTCTGGTATTTAAGAGCATTGGCAACATCTTTTTGTGTGACCATGCCATTGGCATTGGCAAGCCTGCCAAATTGTTGATCAGGACCATGGATTTGCAAATGTGCATCAAGGGCAAGTAAACGCTCTATTCTTTTATCCGAGACAAACTTTTCCTGCTTAAAAATATCTATTACACTAATATCTGAATCTTCCTTGGATTTTTCTTCCAAAAGCTTGATTGTCGTTTCTTTTTCAGATGACTTAAGGAACACACAATCACGGGCCAAATCAATGAGGCGCATGTTTTGTTCCAAAATATCTAAAGTTGTATCCAGTGAATCCATTTTTCTCTTTTCAAAGATGGCTCAATTATGTGACTGCCTAATTAAGATAGACTAAAAAATTATATTGAGTTTATATAACAGCGTCAAGATAAGAATTTTAAAGAATCCGATTTCCCCTCCACGAGTTTAAAAATAAAATTGATTAGCAATAAAATAAAAGTACTAAATAGCAACCCAAATTCACCACCTGTTTTTTTGTACACCTGTCCAAAGGTAATTCGGGGGATTTTTTTGGGGGCGGGAGATTATTTCACCAGTTGAACAGCCCTTTGGACTCCATTTTCCTGATTATTGTAGCGACTGGTTATATTTTGGCTCAAAAACGTGTTGACTGTATCTTTAAGCTTGCCAAACAATGAAGATTTGAACTGGTATCATTGATATTCTGAACATCTTATGGCAATTTTCCATAGGATAATTAAGCGTAACCGCAACCATCCTTTCAAATTGAACCTCAAAGATTTCCACCATAGTTATTTTGTTGGAATATCTTTACAGGTATTTAAAATATTGATATTGTTTTTGTATCATTCTCTTACTATATAGTCGGATATTACTCAAGTTTATTAAGCTATACAGGCCCGTTTATGTGCTTATTTGTCGCCAAGTGAGCTAATGCAAAATATTCGAAATTATGAAAAAAGTACAAATGCAGACAAACCGCGCCTCTAATCGCTACATTAAAAAAGGAAAGATAATTGATGCGAAACAATAACAGGTCTGAAAAAGCAATAGAGTTCTATAGTAATCACCCCATAAACTATAATCAAATAATGGACGTTCTTAAGGAAAATAATATTTCGTTGGACTCAATAACTCAAGAAAGTTTATCAAAATATGATCAGGACCATTATGACGGTTCAAATGCCATAGATATTTTAATAAAAGAGCTCGGCATACAAAAAAAACATAAGGTGCTCGATCTATGCTGTGGAATTGGAGGTACTGTACGCTATATAGCAGACAAATGTAAATGTTCTGTGATGGGAATAGACTTAACAAATATTAGAATTGAAGCAGCTCGCAAGCTAAGCAAGCTTGTCCATTTGGACGATGTTACTGAATATATTACAGCAGATGCCTGTGATATGCTATTCCAGAATGACTCTTTTGATAGGCTCGTCAGCCAGGAAGCACTTTATGCAATTCCTGATAAGAAAAAGCTTTTTACTGAAGTGTACAGAGTCCTAAAGACTTCTGGAAAAATAGGTTTAACAGACATTATAGAACTAAACAGTGTCGATTATAATGAAAATCCTTCATACTACGAAGAGTGGAATATATATAACTTACTTAACAAAGACAGATATATAAATACTCTTAAAGAGTGTGGTTTTAAGATTGTTAAAGTTGAAGATCTTTCACTTTTCTGGAAAAATCTTCTTAAGAAACGCTATGAAATGTACAATTCACTTAAATTAAAAACCGAAAAACAATTTGGAAATGAACTCCAAGCAAAATGGGATAAAAATTATAGGTTCATCCGATTAACGCGTACTTTTTTCTATGAAGATCAAAAAGCTTCAATTTGAAAAATTCAAAATCACGATATCCATAGGCCTGCCTTTTCATAGTTTTAATTTTGTTATTGGTTCCTTCCAAAGGCCCTGTT
>JAAELK010000460.1 GCA_024226935.1 Desulfobacteraceae bacterium | reverse complement strand
TTTAGGGGGGTTAAAATTGGACGCTGATGGGGGGTCAATTTTGGACGCTGTTTGACACCTACATAAGCATTTTTGGAAAACTCTACATAATCCTTTTGATGACAATCCATTTTTTACAAGCGATTTCCCAATTGTGTATGAGGTTTCAAAAAATTCACAGGTGGTAAATAAAATAATGCCACTTGCTCCAGATTTAGCTGTTCGGATTATTCCAGATAGAAAATTTGATTGGAAATCAGCAGGTAATTCATTTAGTAACTTTAAGTACCAAAGTCGAATACTAAAACGTCGTAATGTTGTAAATTTAAACAGGCAAATTGTTCGTTGTGCTGAAGATTTAATATTTTACCGAGATGATTTAGTTTGGATCTATCGTTTTGTTGAAAACAATCGCAGATACCATATAGAACCACAAACAAAAAAAAATCCATCTCCAGATGGAAACTCTATTCATTTTTCTTATAAAATTGATGAAAGGTGAGGGTTATTATAAAAGCGCACATAACCCAGCATGCTACAGCGGACTATTTGGGCATGATCGCCATCTTTTTAGAATCAACTTTATAGAATAATATGCTAATTCGATGACTCAATGATTATTATCCTTGTCAAAACTATCCCAGAGGCCAAAATGCTCCAGGATACAAAAAATATCTTCAACCAATTCCCCGGCAAAAAATTGTTTCAAATAATGCAAGGAACCTTGACTCTCGATATTCTTAAAAAACAGGCCCGGTTGTTTTAGGTTTCTATATTTTGGGTTCCATTAAACATATAAGGGGGATCCGTCACGGAAAATTAAGGAAACCGTTGGTATCACAGGAGAAATGTCATTTTCAGTGTTCCAAGATTTTCAACCAAATCCCCCTTCTTTTTCTGGATGGTAAAAACTTATGGATTGCTTATTTTATCAGTGTGTTATGTGATAGTTCATGACGGATATGCCCTAAATGTTTATTCTTACCCAATTATGGAGTAATCGGAAATAGGGTATTTTTGATCAACGCCGCAAAAAGGTAAAATAAGGGGTCTTTTTTCTCTCCTGGAGTCGCCCAAGGGAAGAACAAAAGACCCCTTATTAAAAAATCCTACCGTACTTTTCGGGGAGATGGGTAAAAAACCCCTATGAGACTTTTCGTACCTTTGTTGGAAGAAGGCCACCCTTGTTAAAATGTCGTGGAGAATTTGTACCAAATGTTTAATGAACCTAAAGTTGGCACTTTATGCAGCTATGTGGTCATTGGGCCTAAGAGCTACTTTGCCGCTCAGGGCAGCTCCGCTTCCACTACCCCATTTTAGGGTTCCATTAAAAAATTCCGTGCCCACAATTCTCCGTTATCATTTCCTACAAGTAACCGGTTATTTACGCTATCAAAGATTAAAAAATCGTCCCAGCCAGGAATAAATATGTTGGCACCGCCTACTTGATATGCGGAACCTATGTTGCCATTAAAGTAAAAATTCCGTGCCCACAATTCTCCGTTATCATTTCCTACAAGTAACCGGTTATTTACGCTATCAAAGATTAAAAAATCGTCCCAGCCAGGAATAAATGTGTTGGCACCGCCTACTTGATATGCGGAACCTATATTGCCATTAAAGTAAAAATTCCGTGCCCACAATTCTCCGTTACCATTTCCTACAAGTAACCGGTTATTTACGCTATCAAAGATTAAAAAATCGTCCCAGTCAGGAATAAATGTGTTGGCCCCGCTTACTTGATATACGGAACCTATAGGTTCCGCAAACAATGGAGTGTTAATTATAAATACCAAGCAGAATATCGCCAATACTAATGTTGTCCAAGCTTTCATTCTGTACATTTTCTTCTCCTTTTTTTAAAGATAAAAAGATAAAAACTTGCTTTTTGTTAACCCAACTTTTCGATGAGCGTATTGGATTTATTATGATTTCAGCGAGTTCCGATTTTTAAACGGTGCCTTATGGCACTATATTCTTTTATTTTACTCATAAGTCACTGAATATAGAATGTATTCTATATACACCTAAATCATATAAAAATCCACATTTTTCCGACATCATATTCTATGACGAAAATACTGTAGTGCCATACAAAAAAATAAATAGCTATTATAGGCTTTCACTTTTTCGCTCGAAAAAATGGGGTTAAGTATCCTTATCAAAATTATCATTTAATCCCAAAATGATTAAGAATATCAATTGAAACCTTCAGAAACTCAGTATTCAGTTTCAGGTTAGTTTCAATTTCTTAGCGTGCATTTCCGAACGAATCTGGGCGGTACCCATTCCTGTCCATAAAGGTATACCTTTGTGGACAACCCTTAAATACATAAAAAGAGTGTCAAAAAACGTTTGAATTTTGTTTTATTGACACATTGTCAACACGATTCTATAACCTTTTTAGACAAAATTAATTACAAGGAAATCTATGTCTCAAATTAGCTATATAAGAATTTCATCAATTGGATAAAACGAAGATCGTCAATTGGCTGGTATTGATTTGCCCTCCATGTATTTCATTCCATCCGGTTTGGTAATTACCATGTCATAAACTACGTAATTTTGATGGTATTGATTGCTTCCAGGATTTGTAATCAATATAAAAGTGTAAACGGGATGATTTTTTACAATTGCACTAATCGATTTAAGCTTAGGGAACTTAAAGACATTTTTCCATGTATTAAAGATTTCTAACTCGTCTGTGAGCCATAATTGAGCACCAAGTGTTAATGATATCAGACCAAATCTTGATACAAGTTCTGACGATTTATCATGATCAGGAGCCCGGAAAAAAATCTTTTTAAAACTGAAAATATCCTATCTAAATGTTGACAAAAAACCATCCCCATGTCTTAGATACACATATCTTCAATCAATCACATCCAATAACCTTCTCGGGAGATATCAAAATGCTGTTTGATTTTAATAATTCTCTTAACACTGCCTTAAAACTCAACAAAGTTTTTGCAGGGGCCAATGAGGATCACATAAAGTTGATCATGGAAAATGGGACCAAAAAAAAATTCAAAGAAAATGATCTCATTACCAAGGAAGGAGATCAGGCCGAAAATTTATACCTGGTTGTTGACGGAACTCTGGAAGTAAAGCTTGAGCAGCTGTCAGAAAAGTCCGGTACCAGAAGAATTACCGATATAAAACTTAACACTCTGAAATCCGGAGACTGCTTCGGGGAATACTCCCTGATTGATAAGCAGAGCGTATCAGCCAATGTAAGAGCTGTCACACCGGGCATACTCTTTAAAATATCCAGTTCCGACTTTGAAAAAATAACAAACAAGAATGTTTTATTAGCCAAGATAATTTATAAAAACCTGTTGGAATTGCTGGTTACCCGGCTGCGCAAAAAAGACAAAGAACTGGATGATGTACTCATAATAATGTGATTGTAAACACCACCAAGGAGATCATTATACTTGAGAAAAAAGAGAATCACAAAGAAAAAAAGATTAAATCAATTCATATAATTTTCGTTCTTTGTATTATAATAACCGGATTTTTCAGTATACAAAACCGGCTTGAATCGGCAGAGACTAAAAAATTTTTAGTTTTAGGAAAATGGCAGGCGACCTCCAAGCACATTATATATCATGATAAGGTGGGGAGCACCTATGGTGAAACAAAATTGATATTAGATATTTATAAACAGGACGGTGATTTTTTATGGGCTAGGATAAAATGGAAAGTGGAGGATGATAGTCAGGGCAAACATGATACTACCGGCAAGCCAATTCTTGGCGGCATTGAAGAACTTATCGGCATGTACACATTTGACAGTCGAAACATAGTATTTTTAGTGACCCATGATAACGGCCGATTAGACTTGAAAATCATTGACAAAAATACAATGAACTTGAATTATACAGAGCAAGGGCACAATGAGGCAGTTGTATCCCGGGCCATATTTAAAAGAACCGTTAAATAATTGGATAAAAGGGAAAAAATGAAGATCAAGATCACCTATTGTTCCATATGAAATTATCTACCACGGGCTGCCGGTCTGGCAGACGCCATAAAGCAAACATTTAGCCTTACCCCGGAACTGATTGCAGGATCTGAAGGGATATATGATATTGAGGTTGATAATAAAACCATTTTTTCAAAACACCAGACAAACCGATTTCCAGAAAATGATGAGATTATCAAATTACTGAAAAATCTCTCTTAAAAAATATATTCTCCGGCACAACTGAAAACGGCTGCGTGGTTTACACCAGGCAGCCGTTTTCAGAAAAGGAAAAAAAGATGAAACTTTTTTTATGGTTGTTTATAGATAATGCAATGGGCATGCCACCCACAAAAAATAATTCCATTAAATTTTCAAACCACTTGATTTAACAAAGAAATTTATTTATTTCTCCCTCCCGCAACTACCAATCAGATAAAACACCCTGGATTTTTCTTCCGGAAAGTTTATTATTTTGAACCCTTTTTACCTCCACCAGGATCAAAACAGTACAACCACCTGAATTAATAAACACTTTTCTTATAATTTATAAATTCACTTTTCTTAACCGTGAAAACCAGATGTGAACCCCTTTGGACAATTGCCTCCAAAACAAAAGAAGGCTGCCGGGTTTTTACCTGACAGCCTCCTTCAAAAGATGAAAATCAATATTTAGAAAATATTAATTTTCATCCAATTTGTATATATTGATATACTTAAAGATCAAACTCTACTGGATCAACACCAAGGGATCGGCAGATTTCACGCACTACGTTTTTTTCATCCTCATCAAAATCACCATCTGCTTTGCCGATTATGACTCCAACCTGTATGGCAGCCCGGGCCTGGGGTTGTGTTTTTTTGAGCTTTGAAATCACCTGGAGAAGATCAATTTTTCCAAAATCAAAATCGTTGGTCAACTTGTCACAAAAATCATTAAAGGTTTTTTGTAATTGACTCACTTCAAAAACAGCAAGGGTATCGTTTGTGCTTATAAAACTTGCAGTTTTTTTTCGTTCATTTGCATCAATATTACCATCGGCTGCAGCAACCAGAGCACAAACCGCCATGGTCGCATCGGCAAAATTTTTGTTTTGATATTGCTTTACCTGGGAGACTAACTGGCTTTGCATTTCCAAGGCACTATCTTTTAATTTGCTTAAAAATCCCATTATTTACTCCTGTTCAAATTATAAAATAAAAACTTAACTATAGTCACTATAACCCGTTCAAAAACGGGTCTCCAAATTCCGGCAAAATACTAATTAACTCCATCTATCAACTCATCCGGGTTGATAGTTTCTGCAGGAAAATAATTATTTTCCGCAATAATATATTCACTATTATCCACCTTCGCAAGACCGGCCAATATTTCAGTTGCCATACGCCGCGGATCATGATTTCTTTTTTCTATAAACCTTTTAAGATCTCTTTTATCCGGGGGGTTGATTATTGTTTTGCGGGCATGGATGACAAAATCTTCAACAGCTGTTTTTTTTGATTGCAAAACATTAATAAAACCCGTGTTCTGGAGAGATTCAACCGCAATTCTATTAAAATCATAAATAGGACCGAGGATAACGGGAACATCGGCAAAAAGAGATTCCATGGGGTCAAACCCCCGCTTCCTGGGATCAAATCCACCACCAAGATATGTTATAAGACAATTTTGATACAAGCTGGACAGATCCCCATAGGTATCAACAATTAACACCTCGGGTTTATCACCTTTTTTAAAATTGGAATAGTATTGTACCTTCATATGCCGGGCAGCATCACAAATCAGACAATTACGGGTTTTATTGGAGATAACCCGGGGAGCAATAATTAAGGTATCAACATAGGGTTTAAGCCTTAAATAGCCGGAAATTGCAATATCAATATCCGTTTGATCAACTATATTTGCAGCTATCATCACCTTTGAATCGGAAAACAGGCAAGAAGTTTGGCTCTGCACAGTTCTTGCCGAATCGCTTATCTTAAGAAACATGGGATTTACAAACCAGGTATCGCAAAGATCAGGATGACGGGTGATCATGCGGGGCATTGCCAAATCATACCATTGTTTTAAATCCTCCGGATGATCAAACAACAAAAGCCTCGCTGCGGCCTTTCCCTGAAACAAAGGAGATTGTGGAACTCCAGGTGCGCAAAAACGTATTTTACCATCGGGCAGATACAAATATTTTTCAAGTTTAGCACTAATCTGATCAAAAGATTTAAGATTTCCCATGCCAAGCCTCTCCTGCCTGAAACAAAGACGCCATCTTGCAAGGGGAACAATCTTTATAAAAGTGTTTAAAACAGCATAAAGAGCTTTTACTTCTCCCCCCCAGTCCCGCATGGCAACTTCAAATATTATATTTTTACCCCAATTGAGATCTTTCCCAAGTTTTTGAATAAAACACAGATCTGGTTCCTCCTTAAAATCCATGGGATTGCGGAAAAGTCGATCCAGGTATGAGGCCCTGGAAGGCCTGAAAGTTTCTATTCTTTCCACGGGAAGGCGCGGGCCTGGAGTCTTTATTACACTCTGGGGAATGGCAAGTTGTTGATCTATTGTATCCACCAGCTCTTTTATGCCGGCATGACCTGGGCAACGACTGATATATCCGCCACGTTGTTTTACATAATCTTGAACAATTTTTGAAACCCCTGATAGAGTGAGGGGAAAATGGGCGTGTTTCAATAGAGTCAAATCATCTATGGAGTCTCCTGCTGCAAAACAAATTTCATTGGTATCTCCAAAATTATTCTTAAAGGCCAGATACTTATCAGCAGATTTAGGGATAAAGGCAATTTTTCTTTTTCCCACAAGAATCCTGAACCTATCTTTTAAAATGCCCTGGAGACAAAAAACAAAATGCTCGGCAAGAAGTTTTCCTTTACCAGAATATAATAAAAATCCCTTGTGATCATTATAATAGCAATTCAAATCAATGGGAAAATGCTTATCAACTGCAACCTTACAAATTTGATCATGGATCTGCTCAAGATTTATATCTTTTAATACCCTTTGGGTCCATTCGGGCTTATTTAACACAACAGCCCCATGTTCAAGTATCCAGCCATCAATAGGAATATTATATTTCATAAAATGCTCAACAAAATCTTGAACATATACTTGTGATCTTGCAGTATTCACAAAAAGGTTTACCTTCCCGGAAAGCCTTGAAAGCATCCCAAGCATGTCGGGATCAATAAATGATTTTTTTACAGATCCTCCAATCACAAGGCCATGGGAAATCATCTGCGGGTGATTGATAATGCCGTCAAGATCAAAGACAAAGGATTTAAGTTTATTCATACAAGGAACCGCCTCAGTCTACTTTTAAAAAGGGTATCAACCCTCATCCATCCTCCTCCCATGACCGGGACCACCCAGGGCTTTGAAACAACTTCATAATTGCCGGTTTCATCGAGTTCCTTTTCGACCCTTGCTCCTATTCTGTCATCCTGCCAGGGTTTGGTAAGGGGAGGATGGCAAAAAAAACTTTTTTCCCGGGGGGACATCTTTTTGAGTATTTCAGGATCTGATACAGGCCAGGGATCAAATAAGGTTAAAGGATTCTTACCTTTGATAATGGGAAATCCACTAACAGATTTTGCTTGGGGGATTTTATCTGTTCCATGGTCCAAAAGCTTTCCCATGGGCAAAATGCCAAAGTCCTTTTCTATGGCAAATCTTGCAACCCTGAGAAATGATCTTGGAAATGTTCGACGGGAAAAATCACAGAGCACCGGCCGACGATTAAGAGTCCTGGCAAGCTCCATGGCTTTTAATAAATTTTTGCCTTCCAGGGTATCCTTGAGACTCACCCGATGTTCAGAAGATGAGATTTTAAGCCCCTTGTATATCAAAACAGGACTGTCATCTTTTATTTTATTTTCCGAAAAAAAAGCTGCCCCCTGGGGTAGAAAACTTGTGAAATAATCAAAGGGTGTCATCTCATTTATTATAAAAAGCAAGGGTTGCAGCTTTGCCATTTGCAGCAAAGTCTGCCAGCCTGTTTTTATTATCAACGCTTCCTGACGCAATTGCTCCCTCAATGACCAGGCCTTGGAACTAAAAGTCCAATCGTATCTGTTTTTTAAATAGCACATGCAATCCAGGGGAAAGCTATCGGCTTCCCAGTTGGAAATTTTTCTATATAAAAACGTAAGAAGGCGCCCGGCATCCTGGACGATATTACCTCCAAGTGAAAAGTCATAGGCCACACAAAATCGCTGGAGACAATTTTGAATCCATTCTCCATTGTCAGGATATTGGTCCAAAATTGATAAAACTTCACCTTCGGTAAGACGCTCACAACCAGGATCAAAATCGGGAGCCATGGAAATGTCCGGGTTGAAAATGTCCGGGTTGGAGATATCTGGGTTAGAGACATTTTCACAATCGGCAAAGGCAGCATCAATTTTTTGACGTGTATAAGGTTTTAAAGGGTATTTACTCAATGCATCTATTCTTTCCGGAAACGGCCTGGTGTTCATTGAACACAGAGCCTGTGCATATTCCTGGCAAGCTCCGTGTTCAAGATCATCCCGGAGCATTTGCCCTGCATGCAAAAATGCATGGGGAAAGGCTTGAGATCCCGGAAGAGAGCTATGCAAAGTCATTGGAAATTTTTTTATATGCAAAATCAAGCATGTCCCGGGCTGCTTCATGGGATGTCAGCAAAGAACAAAACCCATTTTTTGCCGTTACTATTGTTTTTAACTGCCCGACTCCGGAATCCGGTATGACAGGACAGGTACTTTCTTGGATCATTTGCAAGTCATTGATTTCATCGCCCAGGGCAATATATGGATGAATTCCCAAAATTAAAAGCCCCCTCATTTTGTCTACGGCTCCAGGATAGATAAAAATCTTTTTATTCTCTCCATAAACAAGATCGCAATATCCGTTTTTCTTTAAAATCATTTCAGCCATTGTTTTTGCCCCGGCCCTCTGGGTTGGGGGAGGAATAAATCCGACACAGTTTTCATAGAATGGCAATCTTTCCCAGTCCGGAAAAAGCCGTGCAATTTTTTCCCATTTTGGCTCCTTGCCGACAATATCATGGATGTTTTCCTTGACGACAAATCCATTTTCAAGCACAAAACCTTTGAACCTGACATCGGGTAACTGCTTAACAAGCCTGGCTGTGCTGACTGCATTACGACCGGTTGCAATGATAAGGGGGAATATCCGGCTGATCTTTGCAAGAAGCCGTGCTGTTTCTTTTCCCAGAAAACTGATACCCGATCTGCCCTTGACCCCGATTGCCTCTTTTTTCGAATAAAGCAGGGTACCATCAAGATCACAAACCACCCCATTGATATTCGATCCGGGATTTTTCTTGATATTGTGGAGACACAAATCCCCATAAGCTTGTTCCATCAATTTTTCCTCTTCCCCTTTTATACGAAACTCCCGATATCAAAAGAGAGTTTCAATCTTTGTTGTAGGTGGACCCAAGGGTAAAATTCCTGGTCCGCCCATGGCGGTTATTGAGCAGTTTTCAGTTCGCAGGCAACCTTTGTTTTTAATTGCTTTAAATGCCCTACATCAAACTCCGACGGAATGGATCTTTGATCGGCAAGTTGGAGCAAAAGACCAAAATTGTTTTTGGCAAAAGATTTATCATCGGCAAAAAAAAGAGTTTTGGGAGCTGCATTAATCAATGCCCGGCACACCTCATTACTATGAATTCTAAGGGGTGTTTCCACAAAAAATTTATTGATTCTATTCTTTTGCGGTGACAAAAGATGGTCTGGGCAGCTATCTTGCCAGGTTTTAATTGTTTTCGTCTGTAAAAACCTGGCTGAAAATCGGTATGCAGAGAAAAAATTATTTTTATCTATAAAAAAAGTTCGGGAAAATCCAAGGGTGGCAAGTCCTGTAAAACAAGCAGAAGGACAAAACACATCTTTTTGGATGCCGGAAAAATCAGCCCATCCCCAGGGATCTATCAGCACGGCAAGGGGTCCCATATCAAGGGCTGCAATAGCTTTTGCCACACCACCCCTGCCCGTCCAGCCATCGACAAAAACAATGGAGCGATCTGGAAAATCGGACCGCATACGCTTCAATGCCGCAGTATCGATACCAAGACCCACAAACAATGAGATGGCAGCTCCCACAGAACCTGGAAGTAATCGACACAACCAGTCTGTTATGGGAACCCCTGCCCTCAAAATTGAAACGAACAAAATCTTTTCAGGATCCGGGTATCTTTGTGAAATTGATGCCGCCAGGCGTTGAGCTGCCTCTTGTATTATAGTATCGTTGCCAAGGGACAAATCGACATTTTGCCAGAATAGATCGCTTAAATCTGGTTCTGGAGAGGGGATTGACCAAAATGTATTATTCCCGTCATAGGCTTTGTCCAGGGGACGAAAACGGTCAAGGTCATCGAAGGGATGTACTTTCTCTTCAAGATTCAGATAAAATAATTGATCCCAGGAAAGCCCGTTAACTGAGTTAACACAGCTATTTTTGCAGGTATTAGAAACTTTCATATTCCTCAAGTGCGCTTATTGTTGAAGAGCAATCTTCGTGGTGGGTAAAAAATGGCTTCACATGAATGCCATGGACCTTGAGCTTTTCAATGATCTCAATTTCGATATCCTTGTCAATGGGATCACAAATAATAAAAACTGAACCTTTAAGTTTTTCATAGTTATACAGATAATATTTGTCCGCAAAAGTCATTCTGCTGAATACCGATTTATTATCTATTTTCCATGGACTCAATGAAATCTGCTGGAAGGAAAGATTTTTATTAGCCAAAGCAAAACAGGCCGCAAGATCAACGGATTCTCCCACAGCCAATATAGTGCCGCAGGACCATTCCAGGGGAACCAACCACTGGTCAAGATCAAGTAAAAGATCTGACTTTACACCAAGGCCGGGCCGTTTTACCGGCAGATGCCAGTTATCTGTATCTTTTTTAAAGGATTGCTTAACAAGACAATCAACATAAGTTGCAATATTATTGAGAACCAGGGGCTGACCAGGAATGGCAACTTTACCTGTTCCCGGCTGGAAAGGCGGTATGTGAACGCTACAGTCAATATCTTTTTGGGCCATTTTGGATATAAAATCTGCTCTCTGGGGCAGGCTCCGAAAATCTGCAAATGCAAATACCCGGGCGCGATCTATTTTTAAATAGCTGGACAACTGAAGGATTAAATTAAAAACAGTATTGCCGCTTGTAATTTCATCCTCAACGATCCATATCTCCTTGAAATTAAAATCTACAAGGGGAAGGATATGATTCGGGCCGTGGGAATGACTCTCATTAAAAGCAATACCGGACATCGGCCTGCGGGTGGAATAAATAATATGCGTATTCAAAAGTTTTTTTTGGGATTGCACATACATTAAAAAAGCCGGGATAATACCAGATTCCGTTAAGCCTATGATCAGTATTTCATCTTCTATAAAATTACTTGAAAGAATCTGGTCAAGTAATTTAGACAACCAGCCTCCACAACGAGTAAAATCCGAAGATGAAGCAGGATGAAGCTTACCAAGACATGACAGGGTAAAGCCATCCTCTCTGAGAGGATTATTATCTCGTTTCAATTGGTAAAAATCTTGCACTGTTTATAGTTTCCTGTAAAGGGGCAGGTTCAAAACCAGACCCCTGTATTTTCAATGAAAAGTTATCGCAAATTCATCCTATTGAATCATTGTTTGTATAAAGTGAAGCTTATCGGCTACAATATTTGCAAAACCCATATTCCCAGCTCTTCCTGCAATATACAAAACAAACAGCAGGTACATGGAAAGAAGGATAAATGCCATGGTTTTTGTCATTTTTTTAAAGCCGAGAAATAGAAAGAATGTGATAACTGTCAAGATGAGCAGTAAAATTCTCAATTCAATAATATAATCCATTATTTCAGGTGGAATGACAATGGGTCCCACTATTAAAGTATACAAAAAAAGCGGGGCTCCCAGGGCAAAGCAGACATCAAAAATATTGCTGCCCAATGCGTTGGAGACAGCATCATCATAATTTCCTTTTTTTGCATCCTTGATGGAAAGAATAGTGTCAGGAACACTGCTTGCTGCGGCAGCAATAATTACGGCAACAAAATAACCATGAATACCCAGGGAATGTCCGATATTTTCACAGGCATATACTAAAAGCCAACAGGCCACAATTATATAACCTGTAGAAATGCCAAGAAGCCTGTATGCACTTGATGAATCAATACTATCATTGCCAAGAACACCATGGGTTAAATCAAATTTTGCAAAAGCCGACAACCTTGACCCTGAAAAATTTTTCTCATCTTCATCCTCATCCTCTTCAGGTTCCTGGATCTTATTTGAGTTGCCGTTCTTTTTATGGCGAAAAATTATATAACCTGCATAAACAACATAAATCATCATGAACAAAAGACCATGGTACCAATGAAGCTTATTACCCAGTGATATGATCAAAACCAATTCTGCAAAAATAAGGGTCAGCCCATCCCTCAAAATCACTTTTTTTGATACTTGTATGATTGTACCTTTTGATTTAATCAAAACCGCCAGAATAACAAATGCCGGAATGACCATGCCGTTAAAAACAGCACTTCCGGCAGTGGTTCCGATACCCCCGGAAAATCCAGTTGTATCTTGAAATAAAAAAAGATAAATAAATGTAACCCACAACTCAGGCATCGAGCTGCCGATGGCATTTATGGTGGCTCCTTTTGTTCCTTCGGTCATATTACGACCCAGATAATCTGCAGCAACTTCAAATCCATCACAGGATTTTGCTATAACCCAACTTGAAAATATAACAAATAAAATAAAAACTATTGCTTCCAAACTTTTAAATCTCCATTGTTTTCATAGATTATTTGGATCCCCTGGTCCAGCTAAATCCAAAACCAAAATGCTTATCTGCCTCGGAATGACCCGGAAAGTAAAGTTCTTCTTTGGTAAGGTCAAGGGTAGTACCTGTATTTTTAAAACTGCAAACACAACAAAACCTATATCTTGGATCGGGTGAATCCAGCTTAATATACACCTCATTACCCCTTTGATCGGCGACGGTAATTCTGCCGTTTACTGTGGTAAAATTTTTTGCTCCTTCATATATCATTGCAAAAATCATGATAAAATCCACAAGTTCCGGCCTGTAAATCGTTAAATTTTCACCCGTTGCACAACTACCGCTGCGATCATCTTTATCCAGAAGAATATAAGGTGACTGATATTCACTGCCAAAATTATTGCCCAAGGGCTGAATGACGCCCCTTTGTCCATTTTTTAGGCGGTACATACAGCCTAAATCCAAATCAGGTGGGGCATTTGAACCAAAAAATGAAAACTTCTTTGCTAGGTGGGCATCCCAATTTAAATTGATGTGAATCTTTTTGTCCGTCTTGGCAAGACTGATCGATTTCTTATCCCCCTTTTTTTTGAGGGTCACTTTACTCAGACTGACTTTTGCAGCGATGGGTGGTGCTGGTGGTGCTGGTGATGCTGGTGATGCTGGTGATGCTGGTGATGCTGGTGATGCTGGTGATGCTGGTGGTGCTGGTGGTGCTGGTGGTGCTGGTGATGCTGGTGGAACATTTTGCTGGGTTTCCTGTCCACCAAAATGTTTGAGCAATGCACTCAAACCTTCATTAAAGCCCTGGGCTACAGCAGCAAAACGCCATTGATCCTTCAAATAAATTTCACCTATAATGAGTGCTTTTTCCCGGTTTAAATTTGCATTATCAAATTCAAACCGGGCTATCACCCCTCCGGTATCAATGATATTGAGCCGGCCATCCGCCAGATCATTCATGGTCCCTGATCCATCAATGGTTGCTGTAAATACAAGTTTTTTTATATTTGAGGGTAGTTTTCCAAGATCCACTTGAAAACTTTGATGATCAGACACGGCCTCGTTTATGATACTGAGCCCACCGCATGGGGATTGCTTCCGGTTATAAAAAATCATATATCGATCATCGGAAAGCTGATTTTGAGCATCCAGGCCAAAACAACTTATATCAACAATAATTGATTGCGCAAACGGTAGGGTTATCTCAACTTTAAAAAGAAGGTCAGAGCTTAATTCATCCAATTTTATCCTTTGACCTGGAATAATTTTTTTCATCAAAACCAATCCTTAAATATCGTTTATACTTAATTTTTTGTTTTACAATTATTGTTTTTTATTGACAGGAATCTTCCAAGGACAAAAAAATTCTTCGAGGTTTGAAGACGTTCATATCCAGTTATTTTTGCAATCATTCATATTAAATTATAATAATTTAATACAAATAAACACAATGCTGCATACCCGGCTGAAATCACATCATCAAAAATAATTCCAGTGGAGCCTTTCACATTCTTATCAACATAGTTTGCCGGAAATATTTTAATCATGTCCAGCACCCGAAATAAAATAAATCCCCACAATGCAGTATTTGCAAAATCATGGGTCCCGTAAAACAGGGGCACACACAAAAAACCAATAATTTCATCGAGAACAAATTGAGAAGGATCCTTTGATTTCCAATACTCTGTTGCCCAGGGTGTCAGATAATAGTTAAGCAACACAATTAAAAATACCGATACAAACAATCCCATCCAAAGAAATTCGGGAGGCAAAAATTTCCATAACAAATAATAAATTGCTATTCCGGGAAGTGCTCCAAAAGTTCCGGGCATGATAGGCGAATATCCCAGATAGCAGGCAGAACCTGAAAGTATTTTGATTTTTTCTCCAATAGACACACCTGTCCCGGTCATATCTTCTACACCTTTACCTTTTTTTATTGGGCTCATGTTGCGTTTAATAACCTTATTTTGTCGTTCATCTTAAGTCAGGGAGCAGTGGGTTTATCAGATTTTCACCCCCGGATTAAGGTAACCCGGGGGTTCATAAAAACAGCCAGGCCTAAATATTTATGCCAAATTGATGACAGGCTGCAGCCAAACCGCCTGCATAACCTTGTCCCACCGCTGTAAATCTCCACTCTCCATTTTTATAATAAACTTCACCAAAAATCATAGCTGTTTCCGTTGAATAATCCTCGGTCAAATCAAATCTGACAATTTCCTTGTTACCATCCAAGTTAACAATGCGGATGAAAGCATCATTCACCTGACCAAAATTTTGTTTCCTGGCGTCGGCTTCATGAATTGTTACGACAAGAGATATTTTCACAAGACCTGGATCATCAACTTCCAGTTGTTTTAAGTTGATTTTGATCATCTCGTCGTCGCCGGTACCATTACCTGTTAAATTGTCCCCCATGTGTTCAATGGCGCCGTTAATTGCTTTCAAATTATTATAATACACGAAATCACTGTCATTGCGGACTTTACCAGTTGAATTCAATAAGAAAGCAGATGCGTCAAGATCAAATGCAGCACCATCGGTTACTCTTTCTTCCCATCCAAGTCCAATCTGAATTTTAGATAATCCGGGTGCTTCCTTAGACAGCGAAACCCGTCCACCTTTGCTCAAAGATACAGCCATTACTCTTTCCTTTAAATTAATTATTATGTGTTAATAAAATCATTAACCTTTCATTTGCCGACCAAAGTTTTAAAGACACGGAGCTATAACAGGCGACAATTTATCAAATGTTCTACCTTTGCCCCATCCATCAAGAGCCTTAAACTTCCATTCCCCATTATGCTTATAAAGTTTTGCGATAACAAGCCCTGTATACCCTCCCCCCTCAATGGAGAGGTTATATCTTGCGACCTCTTCATTATTGTTGAGATTTTTTAATATACAAAAAGCATTGGGAATGCCGTCAAAAGTATCGGAAGAAAAACTATTGACGGTAAAAATTAAAGTTTTCACATTTTGAGAAAGATTTGCTAAATCCACCTTAATTTCTTCATTGGGAGTCCCTTTTGTACCGCCTCCTGTGAGATCATCTCCCGTATGCACAACAGAACCATCCCGGCTCTTAAGTTGCCTGAACCAAATCGAGTCTAAAAGTTTTTTATTTTCATCAAATAACAGGCAGGAAGCATCAAGATCAACATTTACCATCCTTTTCCCGAAAAAACCTTTTTTTTCTTTTTGATCCCACCCCAGACCAAGGGCAATATTAGTCAGACCAGGGGCCACTTTTTCCAAAGAAATGTTTCCGCCTTTTACTAATGATATAGTCATTAAACATCTTCCTTTTACTTTATTTTATCAACCAACCATTCTCCTACAGAACAGTAGGATAGGAACTTGTTTATTTTTGTCAAGGCAATCCAAAATCGGCCCATAAAAAAAACAATGTTTTGCTTTAAGACCGCATAACTCCCATGCCAAACCAAGCCTTTTAGCAAACAAAAAAATCCACCTCTAAACATCGTTTAGTAAGCAATGATAAAATCAATTATCCCATTTACCTTAGCCCATAAAAAAAATCACGGAGCAGAATTTTTTCTGCCCCGTGATAAAACGATCCGATAAAAATATAATTTTTTTATATAAACTGGTATCTATAAAAACTAATATCTATAATGCCCTGGTTTAAAGGGCCCGTTCACTGGAATCCCAAGATAGTCAGATTGCTCCTGGGATAATTTTGTCAGGGTAACGGACAGATTTTTCAAATGAAGGCGGGCAACTTCCTCATCCAGTTCCTTGGGCAGGGTATAAACCTTTTTTTCCAGTTGTTCCTGGGCCAATTTAATCTGGGCCATGGTCTGATTGGAAAAACTATTACTCATCACAAAACTTGGGTGACCGGTGGCACATCCAAGATTGACCAGACGACCTTCCGCCAATACAATCACGGAACGACCCGATTCAAGTGTCCATTTATCCACCTGGGGCTTAACCGTCACTTTTTTAGCGTTCGGATTCTTATCCAGATAACTCATCTCAATTTCATTATCAAAATGGCCAATATTACAAATGATGGACTCATCTTTCATCTGTTCAATATGCTTGCCCTGGATTACATGGTAATTTCCCGTGGCAGTGACAAAAATATCGCCCCGGGTCGCCGCATCTTCCATGGTAACCACCTCAAACCCTTCCATGGCAGCCTGGAGAGCACAGATAGGATCAATCTCGGTCACCAGGACAATGGCACCATATCCTTTCATGGAAGCGGCACAACCCTTTCCCACATCCCCATATCCGGCAATGACAACGGTTTTTCCAGCGAGCATCACGTCTGTAGCCCGTTTAATTCCATCGGCCAAAGATTCACGGCAACCATAAAGATTATCAAATTTTGATTTTGTAACCGCATCGTTAACATTAATAGCAGGGAAAAGCAGCTCATTATTGGAAGCCAATTGGTAAAGCCTGTGAACCCCGGTGGTAGTTTCCTCGGAAACACCCCTGACATTTTGAGCAATTTTTGTCCATTTCTGGCTATCTTCTTTTAAACTCACCCCCAGGCGATCCATGAGGCATTTTTCATCCACACTGTGGGTTTCATTATCCAATAAAGAAGGATTTGTTTCCACTTTTACACCCTGGTGGATAAAAAGAGTGGCATCCCCGCCATCGTCAACAATCAGATCTGGGCCTGTGCCGTCGGGCCAGGTCAGGGCCTGTTCAGTGCACCACCAGAACTCTTCCATGGTTTCACCCTTCCATGCAAAGACAGCGGCCGAGCCTTTTTGTGCAATGGCTGCTGCTGCATGATCCTGGGTGGAAAAAATATTACAGGTCGCCCATCTGATATCCGCACCCAGCTCATACAAAGTATCAATAAGCATGGCTGTCTGAATGGTCATGTGAAGACTTCCCATGATTTTCAATCCCTTGAGAGGCTTTTGAGGACCATATTTTTCACGGATGGACATGAGACCCGGCATCTCTTTTTCAGATAATTGCATGTCCTTATGGCCGTCTTCGGCAAGGCTGATATCTTTAATCTTGTTTTTCAGATCCAGATCAAGGGCAATGAAACCTGCATCGTTGCTTGACAATTGCATATGGTAACTCCTTTTAAACTATTTTTTATGTGTCATATTAATTTATAGTTGTGCCCGAAATACAACTTTTCAAATTCCGGCACAATCTTAAAAAAAAAAGGCCGCCCAACCTTAAAATTACATATTTGCGGTTCAGGCAGCCCTATATTGTACATTTACTGAAAACTTAGAATCCGGCCATATTTCTTATTTGGTCTGCCTTGATGGTTCTTTCCCAATAAAAATCCGGATCTTTTCTGCCAAAATGACCATAGGAAGAGGTCTTTTGATAAATGGGACGTAAAAGATCCAATTCCTCAATGATGGCAGCAGGTCTTAAGTCAAATACATCTCTAACTATTTCAACTGCACGAAGTTCAGAAATTTTGCCGGTTCCCATAAAATCTACCAATAAGGATACGGGCTGGGCAACACCAATGGCGTAGGCCACCTGGATTTCGCACTTATCTGCAAGGCCGGCAGCCACCAGGTTTTTGGCTACATATCGTCCCATATAAGATGCACTTCTGTCTACTTTTGAAGGATCCTTACCGGAAAAACACCCTCCCCCATGACTACCCTGGCCGCCATAGGTATCCACTATGATTTTACGCCCGGTCACACCACAATCGCCCATGGGACCACCAACAACAAACCTACCGGTGGGATTAATAAAAAACCGGGTGTCCCCGTCCATCATCTCACCGGGGATCACTTTTTTAATAACCTCTTTTATCACTAAAGACTTAAGATCCTCATAGGAGACATCTGGAGAATGCTGGGTGGAAACAACCACAGTGTCTACCCGCTTGGGTTTTCCATCCACGTACTCAATGGTTACCTGGGACTTTCCATCGGGTCTTAAAAAATCAAGGGCACCATTTTTTCGAACCTGGGCCAAACGTTTAGTCAGTTGATGGGCATAAATAATAGGCATGGGCATAAGTTCTTCGGTTTCATTTGTGGCAAACCCGAACATTAATCCCTGATCACCGGCTCCCTGTTCTTTATAAAGTCCTTCTCCTTCATCAACACCCTGGGCAATATCGGCAGACTGCTGATCAATACTTGTGAGAACAGAACAGGTCTGCCAGTCAAAACCCATATTAGAAGAATTATATCCAATATCTTTAATGGTATTTCGTACCACTTCTGGAATATCCACATAACAGTCTGTGGTAATTTCACCGGCCACCATAGCCATACCTGTGGTCACCAGAGTTTCGCAGGCAACCCGGCATTTTTTGTCTTCAGCCATAATGGCATCCAAAATGCTGTCGGAAATAGCGTCGGCTACTTTGTCAGGATGGCCTTCTGTAACAGATTCAGAGGTAAACAAAGATGATTTTTTTTCTGACATTCCAAACTCCTTTTGTTTAATGGTATTATTTTCTCTTTTGAAGAGTATAATTTACAATGATTAATTATTTTGTCAAAAAATATAATTTTTTATTGATCATTTGTCAATGGTACCCAAAAAATATATCAAGATATGTTCATATTTGTATAAATATACTAAAATTGCCTTGACAATTGAGTGACAGCTTTTATGATTCCAGATAATATTGTGCTATAAAATCAGCCCCCAGGGGCATACAACAACACTTTTTTTGGGAGAATATATATGCCGGAAGCCACGAACAAAAGAATCACCGGAATCGGATCAGCCCTTGTGGACATATTAATCAATGAAACAGATCGTTTTTTAGAACTGTTACAGGACATTAAAAAAGAAAAGGGGGGAATGACCCTTGTGGAAAATAAAGACATTGAGCTAATTTTATCCAAGACCGCCCAATCTCCTGCCATTGTGTCCGGAGGAGCTGCCTGCAACACAATTGTCGGGGTGGGAAATCTAGGGGGAGATGCCAGATTTATTGGCCGCAGGGGTGATGACTCCTATGGAAAAACCTTCGAATCCCAAATTCTTTCCTGCAATGTGGAACCAAGACTTTCTGTCTCCTCTTCTCCCACGGGCAAAGTCGTATCCGTAATTACCCCGGATGCCCAGCGTTCCATGTTCACCTTCCTGGGGGCTTCCACAGAGCTTGCCCCCGCCAGTATCACACCAGAACTCTTTGAGGATACCGCCATCAGTGTAATTGAAGGCTATCTTCTGTTCAACCCGGATCTTATGATGGCAGCCCTAAAAGCCGCAAAAGCCGCAGGATCGCTCATTGCCCTGGACCTTGCCAGTTTTGAGATGGTCAATGCCTCAAAAACAATTCTAATCGATATTGTAAAAGAATATGTGGATATTCTAATTGCCAATGAAGATGAAGCAAAAGCGTATACCGGTCTTACCGATGAGATTGCCGCCATTAAATTATTGGCCCGGGATGTCACCTATGCAGCTTTAAAGGTAGGGAAAAAAGGCAGTTTCGTCTCTTTTAAGGGAGAGATCACCCAAATTGAACCTGTGGTTGGCGATGAACCTGTGGATACAACCGGTGCCGGCGATCTCTGGGCAGCAGGCTTTTTATTCGGACTTGCCAATGGATTTTCCATTGAAAAAAGCGGCCAGCTCGGATCAGCCTGCGGGTATGAGGTTTGCCAGGTCATGGGCGCCCAGATCCCCGAAAATGCCTGGGAAAAAATCAGGGCTTTAATCTAGGAAATATTCCAATTCTCAAAAAAAGATTATCCGGGTGATTTTTTAAAGGGAAAAACTGAACTGCTTGATTTTTTTTAGTTTTCCCTTATACTGGAGGTAAACAAAGAAAGCTAAGGGAGGCCAAAGTGAGTTTTAAAATTAACACCAATATTGGCAGTGCTTTTTCCGGTTATCAACTACAAAAAGGCCATCGGGCCTTATCTGAATCGCTTGGACGTCTTTCCACCGGAAAAAGAATTAACAAAGCCGCAGACGATGCTTCTGGCATGGCAATTGCCAATGCCCTTAGCAGTCAGGCAAAGGGATTCAGTCAGGCCATACGAAATTCCAACGATGCCATCTCCATCACCCAGGTGGCAGATGGCGCCCTGGGCAATGTATCAGATATTCTTCAAGATATCCGGGTCAAAGCCATCCAGGCGGCAAGTGGCGCCCAATCCCCTGAAAGTCGTCAGGCTATCCAGGCAGATATCGAAAAATCCCTTCAAGGCATAAAAGATATTGCCCAGAACACCTCTTTTAACGACCAGAAACTCTTATCGGGCAGTTTTAGCGATAAACAATTCCAAGTAGGGGCCTCAGCGGGGGAAACCATCACCATCTCTTTGGGATCAATTGATCCAGGACAAATTCCCCATGATTCCCTTGGCACCCTGGGTGATATTGATGTAACCACCGAGCAGGGAGCTCAAAGCGCCATCCAGGTTGCAGATGCCGCTCTGGAATATATAGGACAGCAAAGATCCCTGGTCGGCTCAACGGCAAACCAGTTGGAATCTTCCATCAACACTCTTTCCACCGCCATGATCAATACCATGTCTGCAGAATCTGAAATTCAGGATCTTGATTTCGCCGAAGAATCGATGAACCTGAACAAAATTAAGATACTGGGAAAAACACAGGCCTTTGCCCAGGCCCAGGCCAACACCTCGGTAAAAAACATTTTAGATCTCTTTGGATAAACGAAACATCACTCCCATTGAATAACACCGCAGTGTGCGCAAAATTCTGACCTCACATCACCGCAAATAGGACTCACCAAAAAAACTTAAATTGGATCCCCCTGTTCATTGTGGGTATCTTTTACTGGTTGTTTTTTTCATTAAATCGGACAAGAAAAGGGAGGGGGATTATGAAAAAATTATTTTATTTTACCATTATTTTTCTGTTCTTTGGAACCATCAATTTTGCCATTGGATTTGACACAAAAGAACCCATTGCCACAGGAAAGAGTTATTTTGATACAACCACAGGTCATAGGTACATTAAGAATTCAGACAACACCTATAACGAATATTCCCAAAAAGGCAAATTACTCAGGACAGACGTTTTGAACACCCAACCCCATTTGTCCGAAAGTGATCGCATCGCAGAAATCAACCAAGACCACTACATGATGTATGAACAACATAAAAACGGTGAACTTACACGACAAATTTTACCGGCTTCAATCTCGCATCCGGAAGGGTGGAAATGTAAACAGATGATGTCCACCGTTAAAAAGCCCGGAGGCCGGAAAAAATAAGCATCGATCTCAAAAAAAAACCCGCGAAGATACGATATCTCCCCCTTCCATGAAAAGGGAGATATCGTATCCAGGTCATTTTCCTTGGGACCTGTTCCTCTGTCATCTTGAATCATTCATAGGATCGAAAAGCAAATAAATTGAACGAAATCACTTGTCTTTTGGCTCAATTTATTATGTTTCCAATCCTTATTTTTCAAAGACTATCCCATGAACATCCTTGTATTTTTTAGCAAAATGAAAGGAGATACCCTCCTTGATATGCCCGGGAAGCTTTTTAAATGCACTGGAACATCCATGGGGTAAAATAATTTCATCGATCCCTACACGCCGGGCAGCGATGATTTTTTCCTTTATCCCGCCCACGGGCAATACATCGCCTGTAAGGGTGATCTCTCCTGTCATGGCAAGGGGGCGGGTAACAGCCTTGCCGGTGGCAAGAGAAACCAAGGCTGTTGCAATGGTAACTCCTGCACTGGGACCATCCTTGGAGGTTGCCCCTTCTGGCACGTGGATATGAATAAAAGAGTTGTCAAAATAGTCTTCTTCAATATTGAAGGTTGCAAGGTTTGCCCGGATATGAGACAGGGCAATGGCGGCAGATTCCTGCATCACTTCCCCAAGTTTACCCGTAAGCTTAAAGCCTGAAGTTTTCCCATGGACCCTTACAGCCTCAATGGATAATGTGGCCCCCCCCATCTGGGTCCAGGCAAGTCCCGTCACGATGCCCACACCTTTCATCTGCTTTTCCTTTGTAAAAAAAGGTGCCCCGAGATAACCTTCTAAAGATTTAATATTGATCCTGATTTTTTTCTTTTTCTCTTTTAAAATGGTAACAATACTCTTGCGAATGATTTTGTTGAGCAGCTTTTCAAGACCTCTGACCCCGGCCTCCCTTGCATATCCCTCAATCAGGTGCCGGATGGTGGGATCGGTTATGGTAATAATGCTTGCCGTAAGCTTATTACGCTTGAGCAATTTTGGCCATAAATGCTTTCTGGCAATCTCCATTTTTTCTGCCGTGATATACCCGGACAGATTAATCCGGTCCATTCGGTCCAGGAGAGGACTGGGAATAGTATCCAGGGTATTGGCCGTGCAAATGAACAACACCTTGGACAAATCCACACGAAGATCCAGGTAATGGTCCAGAAACTCAGCATTTTGTTCCGGATCCAGAACTTCCAGGAGAGCCGAGGCAGGATCCCCCTGATAGGAAGCACCAATCTTGTCCACCTCATCCAACATAATCACAGGATTTGCCACCTTGGAATCCTTGAGAGCCTGGATCATTTTACCCGGCAATGCCCCCACATAGGTTCTCCTGTGACCTTTAATCTCAGCCTCATCCCGCATACCACCCAGACTGAACCGATGAAATTTACGCCCCAGGGCTTCGGCTATGGATTTTCCAATGGAAGTTTTTCCAACACCCGGAGGCCCCACAAACAAGATAATGGACCCGGATATATCTTTTTTATAAACTCCTGCGGCGAAGAACTCGATGATCCGTTCTTTAACATCTGAAAGGCCGGCATGATCGCGTTCAAGGATCTCTTCGGCCCGGGTGATATCAATATTATCTTCGGAATAAACCCCCCAGGGAAAAGAGGTAATCCAGTCCAGGTAGTTTCGCGTCACCCCATATTCAGACGAACCAGTCTCCAATACCGATAATTTTTCAATCTCCTCATCAAAACGTGTTATTACATGCTCCGGTGGAGAAAGTTTCTCAAATTTTTCCCTAAATTTATCCACATCAGAAGTCTTGTCATCTTTTTGCATTCCCAATTCTCTCTGGATGGCTTTTAATTGTTCCCTTAAAAAGAACTTGCGCTTGTTATCATCCACCTGGGTATTGAGATCTTTTTGAATTTTTGTCTGAAGTTTAGCAATTTCTATCTCTTTTTGTAACAGCATCAATGCTTTTTTCATCCGCTCAATAATGGATTCAATTTCCAGAATTTCCTGGAGATCATCCCCGGAGGCCGTGGTAATGCCGGCGGCAAAGTCCGTCAAAGGAGAAGGCTGATCCGGGCTGAACCGGCCCAAATATTGTTTGAGTTCCTCTGAATATAAAGGGTTTAAGGACAAAAGCTTTTTGATGGAACTGATAATGGAAATAGCATAAGCCTTTAACTTGTCTTCATCCTCTTTTATTTTTTTAAAATATTCCACCTGAACCACAAAGGGGGGTTTACTGGATAAAAATTTTTTGATCTTAAAACGTTCAAGTCCCTGGGCAATAAATTGAATATGACCTTCTACATCCGCAATATTCATCATACGAACCACACAACCGACCTTGGGAAAATCTTTCGTATACACATATTTTCCCTTTACCTCACTTAAATAAGAAAGCCCCAAAAGATCATTCGAATCCCTGGATGCTTTTATCAAAGTCTCTTCCCATCGCTTTTTATTGACAATCAGCGGCTGGACCTGGGCCGGCAGATGGGGACGTCCCGTGATGGGAACAAGATATAATATATCTGGTTTGACACTTTGCTGTACCAACCCGCTTCCTGAGATTGCTTCTTCCTCATTCATTATTTCAGGCGTAATGGGTTTGGTCTCATCGGTCATATGTCACCTCAAAAGTTAAAATTTTAATTTAGGAGAAAACACCTATATCATACTTTAAAAGTACCCATATAGTATAGTTATATTTTCCATTCTGACAACACAAAAAAAGTCAAATCCATACCATGGCCAAGCACGCCTACCAAATTATAAAACCTTTGCCAACTATTCAGATTTTTCCTTGGACTATAAATCCTCTTTTAATACCATATTGTTCAGGTTTGTTCTTTGCAGTGTTTTAAATCTACGTACAATCTTAGAATATCGGGCCGTTTGCAACCAACCAAGGAACGTATGATGAGCAAAGAAGGGATTTTTTGTTGCAAAGTTTTCTTTCTTAAATATGATTTCTTGGCATTCATCCAGAATTCTTAACATTGTATTCGTGTAACCAGAAGTTGCAAAAAACCCCGTCCTTCTTTGTACTTTGGCAGGTTTTTTGACCAAAATCCATAGAAGTTGACACAGCCTTGCTTGATCTTGATTGGATATCGGTTTTCTGGCATCACGTATACATCTTTGGGTTAATAATTTTCCTTCGTGCAAAGATGTTTCCATATTAATGCATTTGAGCCTATAGTGCTCTGAAATAGCATCTTTTTTTCCCTTTGGTTCTACGTTAACCTTTCTTGTATAATCGATTGTGTTCTCTATTGCCTGGTACAAAATCTGCCAACATTCCAGATTCTTCAGAGAATTTTCTAATATTTCTACTTGATTCATACCATTTTCTATAATTTGATCTCCATTATCAAATATAGGAAGAACCGGGACTTTCACCTGGGATATGGGACCTGAAGGCTTTAACATTCCTGCAGATACCAAGGGGTCCTTGGATTTTTTGCGGGCCTCATATAAGGCGATATCCATTTTTAATCGTGATAGACTACCAGATTGAGAATCGGCTCTCTGGCTATATACAGGGTTTGCATTGCTTAAAATGCTTACTTGCAGGGCCTTTTTTTTCTGTTTTGATTTAAAATCTGTTTTTTTTGTGGACAGTTCGTATAAACCTAACCAATAATTAACCGTTTTTGTAATATTATCCAAGACTTTTTGATTATGGGAACGATAACGGTCCAGGGCTTTCCATTGTTTGTTGTTTTTCTGATTTGGATCCCTAAAGAAAGTACCAAAAATTCTTAGATCAGAAGCTTTTAAACAATTTATGGCTCTGCTTTTAGCATACTTATCACTCCTCCACCACTTGGTCATCTGTTTAAAACAGATCGAAAGAGTGTCATTTATATGAAGTTCCAGCGTGGCTATATCAGTATTAAATATATAGTTTTGATCTCTATATTTTACAATATTCCCGTCTATTTTTAAAAGAGCACCGAATTTTCGGGAAAATTTATTAGTATCATACCATCTCTTTGACTGAACCAAGGTTGTATAATAATTTTGTGCTGCGGTTTTATATGCATCGGCAATGGTGATTCTTGCTGTTCTTCTGGAATTATAAATATCACAAAATTGAACGAATTGACCCACAATTATCTTTTTAATCCCAGGTCCGCAGGTTTTTCTTCTGATTGATCCGGTTTGAAATAATTCCATCGTCGGCTTGGCTTTGTCTTTTAATTTTAAAACGATTGCCGCAGCTTTTTTTTTTGCCCTATGGGCAGATAAGGCTATCTGCTCTGCTCTTTTTCCCAGGCTACTCTTGCAAAGAGTCTTATAACAATATGATTGGTTGTTCCAGGCTTCGTTCTCAATGCTTTCCAACCTTGACAAGGTTGCCTCCATTATACCAACTTCTTCCATTAATGTATTTTCTATTTTTTGAAATGAAACATGAAATCGGCTGGCTGATTTATATCTGGAACTTACTTTTTCACAAATTTTTATAACGCTTGTGTCTTGCTGGGGGTAAAGCGCCTGTGTTTGTTGGGAAACGTCATGATCGAAAATCTTTTTCATGTATTGAGTTCCCAGATGACTGGCATGAATCCTTCTTGCCATTTCATCCGTCACTTCCGCTCTTTTCGGCGTAAAGACATTTATACACTGTCTAATTATATTTTCTAAATTATTTGGAGGGGGGCTGGTCTGGGGGCTTCCTGTTCCCAGGTTTGGAGCGGATCTAAAAGTTTCAAATTCCATTTCGGAGAGTTGCTGGAATAAAGGCATGTAGGATATGCCTGCCCATGAAAAAAATTGTATTCCCCTTATACCTTCCTTGCTATCGGTAAAAAACATTTTGTATAAGTTAAGTTGAGCGAAAATTCCGGGATCCATATCACTTACCTGGAAAAGATCATAGGGGTTATGTTGAATCATAGCTAATAGTATTGCATAATAGGCTTTTTTCTCAAAATTTGTTTTTATGGGTATCGCATCCCCACACCCTTCCCAAATATCGATATAATGATATTTTCCCAGGCGAAAGTACCCATCTGGTCTCGGAAGATTAAATGTTTTTATTATATAGTCTACATGTTTTTTTTGAATTTTAAATCTGAGTCTCCTGGCCATCATAATTCTCCTTGCAGGCCTACTGGCTGAGTTGTTCAAAAGTCATCATATGGATTTTGAACCACCAATTATTTATCTAATTTTTGCCTCATTTTTATCCATAATTTTCAGAGGTTTACCCTGGCTGCAATGGCCTTTTTTCCCTTTAAAAGAACAACCACTGCTGCAATTGCACCCCCCCTGCCCCCTGTAAATTTTGATAAATTTTTTAAGGCAAAAGATTAATGCTCCAAGAACAATGACACCCACAATTATATTATCCATTTTTTTTACCTTCCCATGTCAGTACATAATCAAAGAACCGATCTGGTAAACCGCCACCGACAATCCAAAGGCCAAAGATGTATTAAAAATCACCGAAAAAGCTGACCATTTCCAGGATCCTGATTCCTTTGCAATACAGACCACGGTAACAAAACAAGGGGCATAAAAAATTGTAAAAACAATCAGGCTGAATGCGGTCAAAGGCCCCCACCCATCTTCCGTCCTGAGGCGTTTTGAAAGAAAACCTGTATCATCGGGACTGACTTTACCAAGGGAATGAGCTGTACCTAAGGTGGAAACGACCACCTCTTTGGCGGCAAAACCACCCACAAGGGCAATATTGGTCCGCCAGTCAAAACCGGCAAATTTTGTAATTCCCTCCAGGGCAACCCCCATACGACCAGCAACAGAATTTTTCAATCTTTCCTGGGCCTCTTTCAGATCAATTTGGACAAGGGCCTGTTTTACTGCCAAGGAGTATGGTGAGATGGTAACGGCATCATGGGTGCCAGCCTCTTTCAATGCCCCAGCACCTGTGTTCTGGACGGTCATACCCCGGGTAATCTCTGCTCTCTTAAGGTTAAATTGTTGTTTTTCGGCTTTATTAAGTCCGGGAAAAGTCATCATGGCCCAGAGAAGAATAGAAATTCCCAGAATAACAGTCCCGGCCTTTTTCACATATTGCCAGGTTCTTTCTCCGGTATGGATAAAAAGCCCTTTAAAAGTGGGCAGCCGATAGGGCGGCAACTCCATGACAAAGGGGGTGGCAGCCCCCCGGATAATCGTAGACCGCAACAATCTTGCCACCAGAAGAGCTCCCACCCAGGAAATCAGGGTGATCACCAGCATTACCAATGCCCGATTTTCAGAAAAAAACGCCGATACCAGCAGGATAAATACTGGCAGTTTGGCACCACAATTCATGAAAGGTACAGTCAAAAGGGTTGCCAGCCGTTCCTTGGGCGATTTAAGAGTTCGAGTTGCCATGACTCCTGGAACTGCGCACCCCCCTGCAATACCACCGGATACGATAAACGCCATCACCGAACTGCCGTGGAGTCCGAATATTCTAAACACCCGATCAAGCATGAATGCCATCCTGGCCAGATATCCGGAATCTTCCAGAAAAGATATCCCCAGAAACATAAACATGATCAGGGGAATAAACCCAAAAACTCCACCCACTCCGTCTATAATACCGGAAATAACCAAAGATTTTAAAAGCCCGTCGGGGAGAGCTCCATTCACCACGGAACCCAACCAGCCAAAAAAGGTTTCAAGCCATCCCGCGGGGATTTGTCCATAGGCGAAGGTAAAATGATACAAGCCCATAAGAATTGCCACCATGATCACAGGACCTGCAAAGCGATTTGTCACAACCTTGTCTATCTTGTCAGATATCTGGATACGATTCCGATCATGGATATATGTCACCACATTCTGTTTGAGAACCCCGTTAATAAAACCATACCGCTGATCAGCAATCATCCCCTCGGGATGGGTATCTAAGGTCACATCCAAATGCCGGGTCACCTTTTCAACGATTGAAAGCAAAAGCGATCCTACACGGCTGTTTTCACTATTTCCAATTGCCATGATCTGTTTGTCATTTTCAAAATATTTTAAGGCGATCCACCGGGGCGGATAGGTCTGGGTCAAAAAATTGCCCGAAATAATAATTGCCTCCATTTCATCCAGGGCACCATCAATATCCGCCCCGTAAGAAATCTTCAAGGGCATCACCTTTTTATCCCCGATATCGGTAACGGTAGCGGCAATGGTTTTAAGCAATGTTTTCTTACCCTCACCACTTCTGGCAACAATGGGCACCACCGGAACATTCAAAAGCCTGGACAATTTTTCAGTATCTATTAGTATCCCGCGTTTTTTGGCCACATCCATCATATTTAAGGCCAGGCAGACCGGAATCCCCATCTCCATGAACTGAACCGACAGATATAAATTTCTTTCCAGGTTGGAGGCATCCACGATATTAACAATCATGGAAGGAGTTTCGTTCACCAGAAAATCTCTTGCCACCACTTCTTCCAGGGAATAAGCTGCCAAAGAATAGGTGCCTGGAAGATCAACCACATTAAATTGTCCAACCTCGCTCACACAGGTACCCTGTTTTTTTTCAACGGTTACCCCGGGATAATTGCCCACATGCTGCCGGGCGCCGGTCAATTCATTAAAAAGTGTTGTTTTACCGGAATTCGGATTCCCGGCCAATGCAATGGCAAAACTCATTTTTCATCCACCTCAACGTAAATTTTATCTGCTTCGTTATTGCGAAGTGTCAATGTAAATCCCATGATTCTTAAAGAAACCGGATCAAATAAGGGAGCTTTGCCCTGTACTTTTATCTCTTTTCCCGGAACTATCCCCATGTCCCTGATCCGCCTGGCAAGTTCCCCTCTTCCTTTGACAGAGGCAATAACTCCGGCCTGATTCACCTGCATTTCTCGTAATTTTATTTGCGCCATTTTCTTACTCCTAAATGGGTATGGATAATTGTGTATTGCTCAGAACAAAAAGTTTTGTACAGCTAACTTTTTGCTTAGTCAAGAATTTTTTCTTGCTAAAGAAAAAAATAATTATTTGACTTACTATATAATCACGGTATAAGAATAACAGTTAATTATAATGGAGAATATACGATGACCAAAGAGAATGAACTTTCTGAGAGCCTCGAAGACTATCTTGAAACCATATTAAAACTTCAAACAACCAAAACGGTTGCCCGGTCAAAAGATATTGCCCAGAAGATGGATATTAAACGCGGCTCTGTGACCGGAATGCTCAAAAAGCTGGCTGCCCAAAATTTTATCAATTATGAACCCTATGGATATGTTACTCTGACGCCCGGGGGAGAAAAAATTGCAAGAGAGATTGAAGGACGCCATATTTTATTAAAAGATTTTTTATTCCGGATAGTGGGAGTGGATGAACAAACAGCTAATAGCACAGCCTGTCGAATGGAACATGCAATGGACAGAGCAACCTTTAAAAAATTTGAAAAATTCATAAAAAAAATCGATAATTCTGACCTTACAAAATAATATAACATGGGACCCTGTCCAAGGTTCCCATGACTGCCCAAACCCAAATATCCCATTTCCGACAAATCAGTTCATGTCCGGCCTTTTCCAACATAGGAAAAAACCCATAATTTTTTCTTGATCCCCCCCCCTGATACCGGTCATCGCAATAGCTACAAAAAAAGTAAGGCGTACCTAATTTTATTCTTGACAACATATAAAAAAATTTCTATAAACCCATAAAAGTTAGCTACGCCAAACTAAAATCAATTTAGCTTCAGGAGAGATTATGAAATCAAATTTTCACATCAAGACTCAAAAACAAAACCAGGATCTATATATCGATCTTTATGGTATTTTCGATGGAGCTTGTGCCTTTGAACTGACCCATACTATTAATCAAAGAGATGATCATAAAAGCTGTGTATTTATTGACACAAGCAGGTTAACCAGAATCCATGCCTTTGGAAAAGCTATTCTTAATTTTAGCCTCCCCCGGAATACAATAAGGGCCAAGATCCATTTTTCAGGGCTTCCGGCAAAAGAAATAAGGTTCATCCGATTAACGCGTACTTTTTTCTATGAAGATCAAAAAGCTTCAATTTGAAAAATTCAAAATCACGATATCCATAGGCCTGCCTTTTCATAGTTTTAATTTTGTTATTGGTTCCTTCCAAAGGCCCTGTT
>JAAELK010000459.1 GCA_024226935.1 Desulfobacteraceae bacterium | reverse complement strand
CAATATTGGAGGAATAATGAGCAGCGCTGTCACCATCGAAGGACAAACAAGAATTAATCAATTGCGGGGAGCAGAACTTCCCCTTGTTATAGACCGGATGATCCTTGCCATGATTCCAGGACTTGATTCAACGGGGGCCGTGGATCGTGATCAACAAATGCCGGACCCTGCCCACATTGTCCATACACAGGAAATTGAAGCTGACCACAAAGGCTATGTGAATCCGGATCAGGTGGTTTATTCCATTATCCTGGGTTCCGATCTAGGGGATTTTTCTTTTAACTGGATCGGTACGGTGGAAAAAAACACCGATACCATCATCACGGTGACCACAACTCCGGAAACCCCCAAACGAAAAACCGATTTGTCCAATAACACCACGGGTAATAATATCACCCGGAATGTTATGCTACAGTTCAGGGATGCCCAAAATCTGACCGGGATCAATATAACGGCTGAAACCTGGCAGTTTGATTACCAGGCGGTTTTGAATGATCATATAAATCAAGATAATCCCCATAACAGATTGAGTAATTTACCCAACGCAAAATCTGATGCCATAGCTTTAGATGACTCAAACACGCTTGCGACATCAAAAGCAGTTAATAGTGTTTTTAATTACATTTTGCCCATCGGCAATTTTGCTGAAACTTTTGATAACGGTTTTGAGGATTGGGAGATAATGTCCGGATCTGCCGAACTGTCTGTTGGGTCAGAAGGAATTTCAGGCGGTAATGCTCTTAAAATCGGTAATAACGACGGTAATGATATGATTTGGCTTATCTGGAAACACAGCATCCCGTATGATCCAGATAAAATGTATAAAATCACTGTACGCGCAAAGCAAACAGATGGGGATGGTAGTGGTTTTTTTGGTGTGGCTGGTAGAGATGCAACTGATCAAAATTGGGTTAACAGGATGGGCGAGGATACTCACCATTTGCATTATTACGCCGCGGTGTACGATGAGGATATCCCGACTGAGTGGTCACAATATACTGGATTTATAAAGGGATTCGGCATATCAGACTTTGGCGCTAACAGTACCATTGATATGCCGACAAAACTCCATGAAAATTGTCGTTATTTCCGACCACTGATACTTTTACAGTATCCTGATGCAACAGGCATAACCTTGGTAGATAGTTTTACAATTGAGGAAATATCAACATTAAAGGATCATGCCGATTTGGCGGTTGATCCTGCACAAACAGGAACTGACAAAAAGCACGTTACAAATTCCCAGGCAAAAAAATGGGAGGATCATGCCGACGATATCAACCTGCACGGCCAGAAAAACCTTTTGATAAATGGCAATTTTGATATCTGGCAACGGGGAACAAATTTTAATATTGATAATACGACAAATGTTTATACGGCGGACAGGTGGAAAACCGAAGGGTTGAATTTTTCCGGTAATGTTTCCAGGCAAGCTTTTGCCGTGGGTCAAACTGATGTCCCTAACAACCCAAAATATTTTGTCCGACTGATGTCCATAAGTAATGCGGATCAAGTGTTTTTAAGTCAACATATTGAGGATGTTCGAACTTGCGCCGGTAAAACACTTACATTGAGTTCGTGGTTAAAATCTGCCGATATTATCCCGACAAAAGACATGGCAATTCGCATTATTCAAAATTTTGGTGCCGGGGGATCTGCGTCAAACATGGTTGTTGATCAGTCTCCAGGATTTGACATAACAACATCTTTTCAAAAAGATATCTTAACTGGTACCTTTCAGAATAATTGATGGCGTGATTGTATGAGAGTCTTTTGGACTCACTCTCAATCATTCACGGCTCAATTATTCTGGGGTTAACAATTTCGCCTTTTAAAAGGGTGAAGCTCCCCATAAATAATATTGT
>JAAELK010000458.1 GCA_024226935.1 Desulfobacteraceae bacterium | reverse complement strand
AGCAACTATTGCTTTCTTGTCTTCCGGTGTAAGTGCTTTGCCTTGAGCCATGTCAGCGCCCCCTCTTTAAATAAACTCCGGGAGCGATCATACTACATGATTTTTGCAAAAGTATCAAGTCATATGACCAGCACTATAAAAATGATAAACCTTCTGGTAAATAATCAGGTTTATATTCCCAACCCTCAAAAAGATCTTCTTCATCTGATGACCTGACAATTATACCAAAAGGAGATACATTGTCGTGCCGTCCACTCCAGCGTTCCCACAACATAGTTGTTTTTGTCAGTTCATTTTTAACTTCCTCAAAATCACTGACCCAAATTAACTCAAGCATCATATTGTTAAAAAAAAATCTACGGCAGGATGTTCCTTGTCCTGGATGAACATTGGGCTCACCTTCTTTAAAGCCAAACTCCAGCAAAACTTCAGCTTCAGGCGCCCCCTCGGATACAAAAATAAACACATGATCTAATTCCAAACCCATCAGATATCTCCTGTATATAAAACTGTATTGTGCATATATTAAATTTTTCCATGTTAAATTAGGATCTAATATGTATAAAACCATTTTCAATTTATAAAGACCAATTTAATTACAAGGCAGATAACATGAATTTCCAATTTGTAACAACTAATAAAATAATATTCGGCTCCGGCTCTTTAAAAAGAATTAAAGAACACAGACATCAATTAGGTAAAAGATGTATGGTTATTTTTGGTAGCTCTAAAAAACGTGTCATCCCTCTGTTAAAACTACTCGAAAAAGACTCAATCCAAGCGACCATTTTTCAGGTAGATGAAGAACCCACCATTGAAATAATGTTAAAAGCATTGGACCTGGCACAAAATACTGACTGCCGCCTCCATAATTAGCTATGGAGGCGGCAGCGTCATCGATACGGGCAAAGCTGTTGCGGCACTGCTCACAAATCCCGGTGATCCCATAAATTATCTGGAAGTAATCGGCAAGGGACTACCCATCCGGAATCAACCAGCCTTTTATCTTGCAATCCCTACCACTTCAGGCACGGGGGCCGAGGTGACACCCAATGCTGTTTTAAGTTCTACCAGGCACATGGTTAAGGTCAGTATGCGCCACCAGAAAATGTTGCCGGACATTGCACTGGTAGATCCCGAATTGACCTTGTCCATGCCGCCTTCGCTGACTGCTTCAACGGGACTTGATGCACTGACCCAATTGATTGAAGCATATATTTCACCTTTTTCAAATCCCCTGGTTGATGGAATCTGTGAACAGGGGATCAAACATGCTTGCCGCTCTTTAAAAAAAGCATGGGAAAGAGGAGATGATCTAAAAGCCCGTGAAGACATGAGCATTGCCAGTTTGTTCAGTGGTTTTGCCCTGGCCAATGCAAAATTAGGTGCCGTCCACGGCATTGCCGGCCCTCTGGGGGCAATGATAAAGGCACCCCATGGGCTGATATGTGGAAAATTATTACCCTTTGTTATGGAAACCAATATTCGCGCATTGGACCACGATCATCCATGCCTTGATCGATTCCAAAAAATTGCTGCCATTCTAACCAATAATCCCCGGGCAATTATTAAAGATGGTATAGACTGGATTAATCAGATCTGTGATACATTTAAGCTGGCACCCTTACGAAAATTCGGACTCACAGCTGAAATGATCCCAACCATCCTCACCAAGTCATTGAACTCAAGCAGCATGAAGGGCAACCCGGTAGAACTTACAAAAACCCAAATTCAATCAATTTTGAAACAGATAATTTGAAACGGGTAAGAAGTTAAATTAACCTGATATCTCACCTTGCCCAAAGGCACAGATATGGTATACATGAAAACATGTTCAAAGATAGTTTGAGGAATAGTTTAAAGATAATTTAAGGAGTTGTAAAAATGGGTCAACTGAATCTTAAAGAAACAACATCCGTCTCCTATGAACGGGCAGAAGTCAAAAAAGGGTATACCGATTTTTCCCTTCGCATCAATCTTGATACAAACAATATTTCCATCACCCCCATTGAAGAGGCTGTAAAAGAAAAATTCATCGGTGGCAAAGGATATGATCTCTGGATGATGTGGAATGCAGTCTCGGCAAACACCAAATGGGATTCTCCCGAAAATGCCATCTGCATCTCATCTGGCCCCCTGGGCGGGACTCCTGGATATCCGGGAGCTGGAAAAAGTATTGTAACCACCATCTCTCCTTTAACCGGTGCCCCCATCGATTCAAATGTTGGTGGATACTTTGGCCCCTACAAAAAATTTTCAGGTTTCGATGTAATCCAGATCGATGGGAAAGCTGCGGAAGACACCGTCATCCTCATCGACGGTATTGAAAACAAAATCAAGGTCTTTTCGGCCTCTGATCTTCCCGAAGATTCCTATGAGATGTCTGCTGCCCTGACCCATTATTTTGATGAAAAAAAACCGGTCAATGTCTCAATTGTGACGGCAGGCCCCGGTGCTGCAAAAACCTATTTCGGATGTTTAAATTTTTCCTGGTGGGATGCAGGGCGCAAAAGGGTCCGGTATAAACAGGCTGGCCGGGGCGGCATCGGCACTGTATTTGCCAATAAAAAAGTCAAGGCTGTTGTGGCAAGGTTCGGTGCAGTATCCATGAAATCCAACAATCCAGCCGACCTTGACGCACTCAAGCAAGTAACCAAGGCCCATGCCAAAGAGATCAACACCCTTGATCCCAAACAAAACAGAATGGCCATTGTTGGTACCACCCACCTGATTCCCATCATGAATGACCACGACTGCCTGCCGGTCCACAATTTTAAATTTGGTTCCCACCCCGAAAGCCATGTCATAGGTGAAGATGTATTCCAATATATCTTTGACAAGGGATTTGACGGATGCTGGAGGGGGTGCTCTGTGGCCTGTGCCCACGGGGTAAAAGATTTTTCCCCTTTTACAGGACCTTACAGGGGCACCAAGGTTTTTGTGGACGGACCCGAATATGAAACAGTCGCCGGATGCGGGTCCAATCTGGGAATATTCGATGCCCAGACCATACTTGAAATCAATTTTTATTGTGATGCCTACGGCCTGGATACCATTTCCGTGGGAACCTCCATCGGATTTGTCATGGAATGTTTTGAAAACAATCTTATCACCCTTGACCAGACAGGGGGTATGGACTTAAGTTTCGGCAGTCGGTACAACACCCTGGAACTCATCCATCAGATGGCCAGGGGAAAAGGATTCGGCACCATTGTGGGCAAGGGAATTCGCAAAATGAAAGCGATCTTTGCAAAAGATTTTGGCGCAGATCCTAAATTTATGCAGGATATTGGCATGGAATCCAAAGGACTTGAATTTTCCGAATATATTACCAAGGAATCTTTGGCCCAGCAAGGGGGCTACGGCCTTGCTCTCAAAGGACCCCAGCATGATGAAGCCTGGCTTATCTTCCTGGATATGGTTCATAATTTCATGCCCACCTTCGAAGAAAAAGCGGAAGCCCTTCACTGGTTCCCCATGTTCAGAACCTGGTTTGGCCTGTGCGGACTATGCAAACTCCCCTGGAATGATATCGTACCCGAAGACAATAAAAACACAAAAGAGCCTGCCAAAGTAGCCAAACACGTTGGATGGTATGCTCAATTTTTCTCCGCCGTGACCGGTCGCAAAGTGGATTCAAACGATCTCATCACCATGAGTGAAGCCGTATATAATTTCCAGCGCATATTTAACCTGAAAATGGGATATGGCACACGGGAACACGACACCGTCCCCTATCGTTCCATGGGTCCTGTAACCGTGGAAGAGTATCAATCCCGGGCTGAACGTTATGACACCCAGCTCATTGAAAAATATGATATGGATATTTCCCAAATGGACACCAAGTCCAAGGTAGCGGCCCTGCGCCAAAAAAGAGAAGAGCAATATGAACTGCTCAAAGATGCGGTTTATACACGCCGGGGCTGGACTTCAAACGGCATTCCCACCATTGAAACCGTCAAACGCCTGGGTATCGATTATCCTGAAGTTATGGAAATTCTCAAAAAAAATGGAATTGAATAAACCAGGATCAATTATATAATGATAAATGTAGATGAAAAAAAAATGCCTTGGTTTGAAGGGATGACCATTGCATCCATACTGGAACAAATAGAAGATACCCAATTTTGCTCCGTGATCCGTCTCAACGGAAAGCTTGTATCCAGTCCAAAGTTTTCTGAAACAATCGTTCCTGACAATTCCACCATCCAATTGCTTCCCCTGGTGGCCGGAGGATAAGATGTATTAACAATAAAGATACCGGGCCGGTGTTATTTCAAGCATACAAGAGATTGTATTTTTCAAATTCATGAATACACAATTTCTTGTATGCTGTTTTAAATAACTGCCATGGGCCGCCTAAGAAGTTCCATCGACTTGCCCACAACAAAATATGAAAGAATCCGATAAGTTGATTGGTTCTTTCATATAAATATAAACCCGGTACCAAAACTACTATTCAACCCAGTCGGTTGCTTCTAAACTATCGGCTGTTTTTCGAAAAGCAGAAAGCGATAGGCAATAATTGCCTTCATAGGCAGACAGATTTTTATCTTTAGATCCATATAGTTCACCAACTATTAAGTAATAATCACCATCGGCTGGAAGAACAGCACTTATATGATTTGGAAGTTCACCCTTATCTTTTTTGAGAAACCATTGCTTACGAATATGATCCACCAGAACCAGATTAGCACTTTTTCCATGGAATGCTTCCAGGGGATCAGCAATTAAATTAATGGAAACCAACTCATCTTTTTTCCCACTAAACTTGAAAATATCACGATCAACAAACCATTTTCCCCGCCCGTGATTATTTCCCAGGGTAGAACAAAGGGTTTTCACGCCTTTTAATTCCAATCCGATCAAGACCGGATCATGATCCGAAGCCCTATAGGGACCAGGATCATAAAGATCAGGTTGATTAAAATCGTTATAATCAAGGGCTCTGGGTTCATCTGTATTGATATGCCAGTGGATGACACCTGTTACTTGAGCTATCAGACTTTCACTTGCTAGTGCATGATCCAAAGCCCCTTTCTGACCATCAAACACATAGGAATAATCATCACCGCCAAACTCTTCCATGAGATTTAAATACCCACCTGCTTTAATTGCCGTGACCGGATCTTCTTTAGCATATGAATTAAGATCACCAATGATCAGATAATCCGGATCATCAACTTTTGTCGGATCTGTTTTCAACCAATCCACCAAAGCTTTTGCAGCCTCTGTTCGAGTAATATTACAATTTCCCTGACCGTCACCAATATCGGGATCTTCCAATACATCACAATTTGATCCCTTGGATTTAAAATGATTGACGCACAGGGTAAAAACACCTCCAGAAGCAATTTCTTTAAAACTTTGGGCCAGTGCAGGACGATTCTTAGTGTCGATAAACCTAGGATCAACAAAAGAATCCAAAACAGCATATTCCCCCACAGGTTCCACGGCGGCAGGTTTATAAATGAAAGCAACCCTGATTGCATCTGTCCCAACTTGTTTTGTATCGATAAAACCATATACCCCATCACCCACAACACCATTTAATCCAGACACAAGATCTTCAAGAGCACTATCGGGAGATATATCGTTTTCCACTTCCATAAGACCAATAACATCTGCATCCATGGCCAAGATGGCACTTATAATTTTATCTCTTTGGCGATTAAATTCTTCCAAGGTTTTAGCACCACGGGGCCCGGGGAAACCTCCTCCAAAACCATCACCATTAAAATAATTAAGTACATTAAAACTTGCCACTTTGAGGCTTCCGCCAACATCAACAGGCAAAGCGGTTCTCATATTCATCCTTGTAAATTCCACCGGCATTGTCGGATGAATTTCCCAGGTACCATAACTATAACCTAGTACTCCTGTTATTTCCTCCAGGGTATCACCGGCCCTCAAGGTATTATCCTCTCCTAAATAGGGTGGCAGCGGCAGCGGATTGGATACATTACTTCCATCATCCAGTTGAATTCTTCTCAAATTGTTACCGGCCAGCAGATCAATGGCCTCTTGTCCCGGCAAAACCACATTGGTCGGGTTGTCCAATCGCCCACCCACAGATAAAATTACCTCCCCCCGTTGACCTTGATTATAATTTCCCGTGGCATAAAGGGTCTGGGGAATATTGATGAGCATTCCCTCATAATTTTCCCATTGATCCAAATTTTCAACCGGCATATTAACGGTGACAGCTGACGTTGAACCCTGGCCGCATACACTCAATTGAGTAATATTACTTAAGGTAGTGAGATTGTAGTATTCAGTTACCTGGCCTTTAACACGAACCAAATCACCAACATTCACCTTCCCAAATCCATTATTATAAACAAAGATCCCTTCGGATGTGGTGGGATCATCATCAAAATTTTTTGTCTCTTCCTGGATAAAAAAACCCTTGAGTCCGGTTTTTGTATCCTGGAAATCACCAACCACTACCCCTTCAATGGAATGAATCTTACCAACCTCGGAACTTGCACCCGAATTTCCCTGGATGGTATGAATTCTGGTTACCGGTTGACTATTAGTACAAGAAGATGTGCTGTCATCCATTTCATCAATAACAACCCGGGCATATAGAAAACCTGGAAAAAGCAATAATACACACATTATTCTAAAAAATGTAAAGCGATGTTTCATATTTAAACCTCTTTTCAAAATTTAAAAATTACTAGGCATAGTTCTTAAAACTTATCGTCTCAAATTTTGAGTGAAGTTCAAGTAAATTTCTTCATTCAAAAAAAATCTACTCACCAATAAACCCTTCATTAACAAGTCGATAACGCCTAATCCACCAACAACCGGTCATGACCCTACTACAAAATATTAGGTAAGTAAAAAAAAATCTTTTTAAGATTCTCCTTACTACAATAAAATATACAGGGGCTTTGAATGCCCCTGTATACATTTTAATGTATAGCTTCGTTAATATGTTTTATATGCTTGTTTTTTGAGAAAAACTTGCAAGAAGCATTTAACTTGAAAGAACCTGGTTGTCTTTATTATATCTTGAATTGATCGACGGTTTTTTTAAGTTCATCCGCCAATTGACGCAATTCATCCGCGCTGGTATCGACCTGTGAACTATTATTTGACATTTCCTTTGAGGATTGATTTACCTCTGATATGTCTTTTGCTATTTCACTGGCCACGGCTGAACTATTGGCTACATTCTCCGTTACTTCCCGGATTCCCCGGGCGGCCTGACCGACTTTAGAAGATATCTCTTTTGTTGTTGCAGACTGTTCTTCAACAGCCGATGCTACAATATCTATCATTTCATTTACACTGCTGATCGCAACGGTTATCTCTTCGACTTCGGAAACGGTTTCCTGGGTTGATTCTTGAATGCTTTCTATCTTTTCCTTAATTTCCAGTGTGGCTTCTGCTGTCTGTTGCGCCAAGCTTTTTATTTCGCTGGCAACAACAGCAAATCCTTTACCGGCGTCCCCTGCTCTAGCTGCTTCAATGGTGGCATTTAATGCAAGCAGGTTGGTCTGATCTGAAATATCATTTATGGTTTCCACTACCTTTCCAATCACTTGGGCAGATTTGCTCAGGATAACAATATTTTCAGATGCTTTTTTTGCCCTTGAAACGGCTTGATCACTTGTACTACGAGTTTTTTCAGTATTTTGGGCAATCTCATTAATAGTTGAAGTCATCTCCTCGGTTGCTGCGGAAACCATACTTATATTTTCTGAAGATTGTTCTACCGCCGTGGCCACCGATGTCATATTGGAACTCATTTTTTGTGCTGCAGTTGCCACAGTATCAGATTTGGAAGATACTTTATCAGCGCCTTGGGACATCTGTTTTGAAATGGTTAAAAGATTGCGGGAAGAGTCATCAAGTTTTTCAGAATTTCCTGCAATGTCAGCGATGATATCCTGAAGTTTTTTAATAAAGACATTAAACCATTTTCCAAGATCTCCTATTTCATCTTTGGACATTATTTTCAGCCGTTTTGTAAGATCTCCTTCACCCTGGGCAATGTCTTCAATCATTTTCACAGTGCTATTGATTGGCTTTGCAACAATAAACTGTAAACACAACACAATCGATATAATTAAAGCAATAATGATACAGACTGCCACAAAAATTTGAGTTGTGATGGATTTATTGATACTTTTTGAGGCGATATTATTAAACTCAGCAATGCTCAATTCAGTCTTTTTTTCCCTTTGTATAATTTTTTTTTTCACAAGCTGGTCAGTATAATAGATACGAACAACTCCAACCTTTTCCCCATCATGGATGGAATCTTGTTTGAAGGAAAACTTTTCTTTGAGAGCAATTTTGGCGGGTATTTCATCTCCTGTATTTATCCCTGAATCTTCCCATGCTGCAGCAAAAGGCTTACCATCAGCATCAATAGCTTTGATGGCTATGATTCCATCAATACTTACAAAACTTACCAGAAAGCCTTTAAGATTATCCGGATCAAAAGAATAAATAAAAGATTCCGCCACGCTACCGGCAATTCCGGTCATTATTTTTACCATCTCTTCAAGGGATGATTTCTGGCTTTTTTCATTCTCTTTTAATGCCTTATTTTGAGTTAGAACATAGTTATCTATCATAACTTTCGAAAGATTTGATTGAAGTTTGATGGAAATCAAGTTGCTTGCCGTCAAAAGAATGAGAATTACTAAACAGCACACAGCAGTGGTTTTTAAAGAGATACTAAATCTTTTATTTTTCAATATGGTTTCCATTATGCCTATATTCCTCCCCGATTTTTGAAATTACATACCTATGGGTTTGTTTACTGAATATATTTTCACAACTTAGAGAATAGAAATACCTTATACTGACTATGTCTTTTTACTAAAAAAAGCAACTCATAAAATCCGGGGTCCCATACTTTGTTTATGCCAATGCAAAGGAGTACATGATTGATCGTTGAAATGCTGCTGATTTTATCCCGGAGGAGCCCGGCAGCAATAAACTTAGGTTCAATAACAAACCTTAAAAAAAATTAAGTTTTTAAAAAAATAGCAAATTAAGTTGATTCACCTATTTTTTCTATATTACAAGCCGGATTACATGGTTTAAATTACTATTTAGCGTTTGACTTTATTTTCATATGACTATAGTAGTGCTATTGCGTTTTTTATTGCGAACATTAACCACAACGCAAAGTAAAAGGAGGTTTTGTTTACTATCATGAAACTTAAATTTTTACCCATAGCCCTATTGTTTCTATTATCTTTATCGTCCGCATCAATTTTTGCTAATACAGACACAGACGATTCCCTGAACGAGGTAGGCAATCTGACCGCCTACAAAGCCAGTATTACTGCAGTCCGACCAGGATCTGGTTTTTCTAGTGATATGGATCAAATAGCATCATCTTGCTGGAATGTTATTCAAACCCCAGAAGCCATAATACGGGACTTTGATTTAGACAAAGTTTATGACTTCAATGCACTGGAAAATAGCCTAGGCCTAAATATTACACATTCAGGCAGTTCCGATATGTTTTCTGGCTCACCTAACGCTGATCTTTTAAGATCCCTGGAAGAAACCTCATTATCGATTTCCTTTGGCTATGAAGCATCTATCATCCAGCAAATCAATACCGATGTTAATTGGCTAAATGACAGGGAAGAATTATTTTACGATAACCCCGATATAAATTTTAGAAACATCTGTGGCGATCAAGTTTATGCTGACTCTGCCATGGGCAAGGGATCAAAATTACTTATTGCCTTTAAGGTAACTGGTACCTTTCAGAATAATTGATGGCGTGATTGTATGAGAGTCTTTTGGACTCACTCTCAATCATTCACGGCTCAATTATTCTGGGGTTAACAATTTCGCCTTTTAAAAGGGTGAAGCTCCCCATAAATAATATTGT
>JAAELK010000457.1 GCA_024226935.1 Desulfobacteraceae bacterium | reverse complement strand
TCATAATGGGGTTTGTTTCCCTGTAATACCTTTTTTAACACGGCTTCTTTTAATTGGATAGAATATCCCATATTTATCACCTCAATGCCCCAAATTTAATTTTTAATTGAGACGACATCTATCCTGACACAGGGGGATAGTAAGCACTCTTTCTTGCAAAAGGGATGTTTTGGGGCTTTATTTGTCCTGAAATTTGATCAGCTTCTTCTGAGCGATTTAAGTACCTAAATAAAAATTCAGAAACGACTAACTTTGCAATATCATCGTCTAATCTTAATAGTGATTTTGAAATAGAATATTTTATTTCATTACGGTTTGATGCTGAATTGAAATTTTGTGGATTTAATTCTGCGTTTATTTTGTTTACCATCTCATTAGCGCCACATGAAGAAGCCCAATCTCTGAGGAATGTCCACGTATTTCCTCGAATATAACAAACTGTTCCCTCTGGTCGCCCCGATAGTACAAAGTGAGCGTCAGAGATTGAATAGTCTTGTTTAATTTGCCAACTATTCATCTGTTCATCGTGATCAATCCAAACAAAATGGACATTAGATGGCAAATTTCTGAGTGCTGGTGCTATATCGAAATCATCCCTCCCAGAATAGCCTAAAAAAACAACTGTTGAGTTTTGGGTTATATTTTGGATGTTGTTGCATACTTCTTGGGCTCTCTTATTAGATACTTGGTCAAGTGCATACATGATAGTGCTTTTCTTTCCAGCAACACCATGTAAATGTATTACCGCATCTGATTTTATGTTTTTAGATGATTTTTCATGACATAAATCAAGGTTAGTTGTCATAATACGCTCTATTTTTCCTTTAGCTCGTAGAAACTCAATGGTTGAATGTATTCTGTTTGGAGGCCTTTGAGATAGGATGGAAAGAGCTGAAAAAATTGACTCACCAGTATATTCCCATAAGACTTGCATCACAACCTCTGGGCGTAGACTGGTATTATCGAGATAAGCGCTAATCTCAGACGAAAGTAAGGTATTTAATAATATATCAACTAATTGGGTTCCAAGTGGCAAGCATGTAGGAGAATCATACGAAATACCTGCTCCAGTGAAAACAATCACAGGGCGTTCAAATATAGAATTAATAGACTGTATAGGCATATCCATTTTCAATAGTACCGAATGTTTAGGATCTCCTGTTAAAGGATGACAAAAAAAATAATAATTCACACGATATTTTGCCAGTAGAACAAGTAGTTGACCGAGTCCGGGTAGTAGGGAGATATCCGGGTGGTGTATATCATTCAAAAAAACATGATATTTAACAATATCCGATATAGATCTTATTCTTCTAACCGCATATCATTCATATCCGGATGATATCTTAACTCGGATATCATGATGAAAATAATACCACAAGAGTTGTTAAAACAATTTGATGCAAAATTAATCACAAAAGAAGTTCCTTTAATGGCTGCGGTATTATCTTGATTTTTGTTACAGATACAAAAATGATCCCCGGGGTACTGAAAGTCTACCTTACTTCATTAACAAGTTGAGAGACAAAAACCAGTTAAAATCTGAGCAAAAACAGGCCTATCGCAGTATTCTCATTTATTATGAGATATTTGATATCCGCCCCGAATGGCTTGCGGATAAACCGGCAACTGCCCTTGTCCAGGAGAAAATCACAACTTATGTGTCACAGAATAAAAGCTCACATGTGTCTTGGAAACCGGTTTATGAAAAGCTGGATAATGAAATCAAAGCCCGGCGCAGCTCCGCCCTGTCGGTTACATCCCTTATACCTATAAAAGGTTTGTAACAAAACGGTTTTTACAGCACCTAATCTACTTATATAAAGTTAGAAAAAAAAGCAATCATACAATCTTTTATTTTCAAGGCCAAGGCAGGTGTCCCGCCTCCTCCGGCCATGTCCCCCATTTATAGTGGTATGTTCGTCAAATGTATATCCTTCTTTTTTCATAGATTCCATTTTGTGAACTCGCCGAAGCTAAGCTGCGGTAAGGCGAGGGGGTGGAGCGGCTAAGTGATCGAATGAATTCTTTCAAATATTTTGGGGTTTTAACCGGGGGGACGTGGTTAAGGACAGACGTTGAAAATGAGTAGATGTGAATAAACAATTTTATTTGCCGACTTGATTTTTTCAAGGCGGGATTTATATTTCTTTGTGATCGGGCCATCGGGCTTTTTTGATGGACCGGAATACTAAATGGATTGTTGGGAGGTATATAATGGGAAATCATTTTAAATCAGGCTTGCTGCTTATCATTATGACAAGTCTGTTTTTATTTTTAGGATATGCGTTGGGCGGGCAATCTGGTATGTTTATTGCCCTTGTTTTTGCGGGAGTCATGAATTTTTTCAGCTATTGGTATTCCCACAAGATCGTCCTTAAAATGTACAGGGCAAAGCCCCTGGAGCGGTCCGCTGCCCCACAGCTTTTTGATACAGTGGCCCGTCTGGCAGGCAGGGCAGGGCTTCCAATGCCCCAAATCTATTTGATTCCCGAGGATGCCCCCAATGCCTTTGCCACGGGGCGAAACCCCCAGCATGCGGTAGTGGCGGTCACCCGGGGCCTGATGGCTCTTATGAACCAGGAGGAACTGGAAGGGGTTCTGGCCCATGAACTGGGGCATATTAAGAACAGGGATATCCTGATCTCCACCATTGTGGCCACCTTTGCAGGGGCCATAATGTGGATTGCCACCATTGCAAGATTTTCAGCTTTTTTCGGGGGCAATGACAATGAAAAAGGGGGCCTGGGTTTTGTGGGGGTGATACTGGTTTCAATGCTGGCCCCCCTTGCTGCTATGATTGTTCAGATGGCAGTTTCAAGGTCCAGGGAGTACATCGCAGATGCCACATCCGCCAGGATTACTGGAAATCCCAAAGGCCTTGCCAACGCCTTGTCTAAATTGGGCTCTTACAGCAGCGGTGCCAGGATGGATGCCAATCCCTCAACCGCCCATATGTTCATTGTAAATCCTTTATCCGGTAAGCAGATGATGGGGCTTTTTGCCACCCACCCTTCCATTGAGGACCGGGTGGCAAGGTTAACCGGATCAAAGCAACCTCCTTCTTCCGGAACTCCCGGGGGCGGCAGGAAAGCCGGCCAAACCAGGGAAGAACAGGGGAAAGCCTTTTGGGACAACTTGTCCTGACACGGCAGCCCAGGGGGCTTTTTTCCTACATTTATAAGAGTTCGACCTTATTGTACCGGGCATTTCCTTTTGTAATATTTCCTATTTGAATAGACTCGGGGGGGCAATGATTTATGCAGCGAAAACAGACATCACAATTAGTTCCAAATTTGATATGCCCATCAAAAGTGATATTATTTCTTGGGCATCCCCTTGTGCACGCCATGCATTCAATACAGATCTCAGGGTTAGAATAAAATTGATCAATGTAATTTTTATGATGATTATCATACATTCTCTCAAGCTTTTTTACCGTATATTCGTCAAAAAAAGTATACCATTTTTTGTACGGTATTTTTGCTGGCAGGGAGTTTTGTATTCTTGCCGCAAAATTTTTAATTTTATTGTCAATATCTCTGCTGTGTATTCGCTTGAGTAACTTTTCTGTGTGGGAACTTTTCTTTGCAAAAAGGGTAAGAAAATCTGTTCCAGGCATAAAAAATTCGATGGAACCTATGGGTTGAAAGTTTTGGGTTATTGAAAAAGCCATGATATTTTTAACCGCATTCCCTGAATATAATCCTTTTGTAGCAAAGAAGAAGATTGACTTGCTTTTTCCATCCAGGTTTCGCACTAAATCATATATAAGTTCCGGAGCATCACGAAAATAAATTGGGAATCCGATACCAAGAATATCGAAATCCTCAATGGTGGTTTTGATATTATCAGCTGTTACCCTTGTGATGTGAATAGAACAAAAATTATCCTCAAATGATTTTGCCATTCTTTTTGCAATAAATTCTGTATTTCCGGCACCGGAATAGTAGTGTAATGATATCTTCATTTTTAATCTGATTTCTTTACTTTGAGCGTATTATTTTTATAATAATTTTGATATTTTACAACCCACGCTGCAATTGAGCCATCTGCTTTGAGTCTATTAATAATCTTGTTGACTTGTGGTAAAAGGCCTGCCAGATTCGATTTTTTTGAAAAGGTTATATAAAAGTCAGCAGCTTCAACATGATTCGGCAAGGTTGTAATTATTTGATCATATCCGGTGGTAGAGGCCAGTGCCATGCCTGGGTAAAGGCCAAATACGAAATAATGATAACGCTCAAGTTTAAGCAATTCAAAATTTTTAATGGTGTTGGGAACACGGTTCATCGATAGCTTTGTCTTTATAAATTGATCAAAGGCTTCCCCGTAACTTTCTCCTAAATTGGTAGTGCCGGTTTTTCCGATTAAATCATCCCATTTTTCAAAAGGGAACACCTTGTCTTTTAAAACGAAAATTACCACCGGGTCTTTGATGAACGGCACAGTATAATCCATATATGTTTTTCTTTCTTCGTTTATATAGGCTGCCGCAATAACATCGATGAGACCATTTCTGGCATTCATTTGAACGCGTTTCCATGGTCCTGTGTTTTTTGCTTCCATGGGAATATTGAGTTCTGTAAATATTGTTTGAACCATCTCTACTGCAGCTCCTACAAGTTTATCATTTTCAGCCCAGGATATGGGGGGATAATCCGGATGACCGGATACTATTATTGTATTTTTTGCAAAGCTTGGATTGATTAAAAGAAAATATATTAAAAGAGTATTGATGATCAGGTAATTTAATATCTTTGTTTGTTTTCTTGATTTAATCATTGTGAGAAATTTAGATTTCATTTTTGAATTCTCCCGGACGTTTTTTCGCAAAGATTAAGATAGTCACAATTATTCAACATTTTCTCTACTATTGTAAAGTATTAAATTTTGCAGTGAGGTCTATTCAATCGTTAAGGGTAACAAATTGTCCGATTCGCTTACTCTGATTCGTTAGCTGATTTAATGTTTTATAAATTTTCGCATTGGAGTGAAGCGCATACCATTTTTTGAATAGACAGGGGCAACATGTTCTTGAAACACCCGCATAATTAGATTAAATGTTTCCTGTTCTTCGCCTTTTTCCATTGGATGTAAATCAGTCATAATAGCATCTCTAATTAAAGTTATTCCATATACTCTTCCAGAGAATGGCAATATTTAATACCGCATCATGCATCGCCATTCGATTGAAATCGGCCAATAAATTATCATCGCTATCATTACTTTTAAATACTTTTTCAAAACTGGTTTTTTTTGTTGAATCATAGGAAATAGAACTTGGCGGCATTAAAACCGAGGCTACAGCAAAAGATGCTCTACAAATATTAATGATTTCTAACCACGGATCTCTTGCCTACAGGTCTGGAACATTATTAGAAAACTCGATATCAAATTTATTATCAATGACCCTTGATTCCATTAACACCTTGGTTGGTGTGTCATCATTTTGAAGATAGTTGTCTTTTTTAAAATAAGTTCCAACAACCTTGGACCATCCTGCTTCCATTTCCTTATGCAAACCGTTGTTGTAAGCTGAGAGTCTTCTTGCATCGCAGTGACAAGGCTGGCAAGCGTCGGCTACAAAATGGCTGAGCATAAAACAATACATGGCAACTTCTTCCATTCGTGATCGGGCATTCATATCAAGCTTATCTGAAAACTTGACAGTGCCCGGCACAAGATCTGCTACTTTGTTATCACCAAGAATCAATTGATCGATTAAAGTAGTGCTTAGAGCCATTGAACGATTAGCAAGATGTTGGCCAGGACTTGGTTCTGCCTTATAGGGTGTATTCCACCACCCGGCATCCAATACAGAATCTCGATCACCAAGAAATTCACAAACCTTACGTTCTTGACCTAATTGGTCAAACAATTCCTTCCTTTTTTTTATGAATCTTGTCCTATTGCTTCCCTGGTAGGGCTTCATCTTTAAAATATGGTTGTCTATATCCCCACTTCCTTTTTTCGTATCTTGCAAATCAGGAATCCAGCATCCAATAGCTGCCCCTTTTACATTATCTTTCAGGATTTTAATTAGTCCTGTTGGACCATTAGAATCTTCCAATAAAGCTATAGCTCTTATCGCAAGCCAGGTATGTGTTCTTTGATTCATTTGCCTCTCCCAAAAATTAAGTTAATAAATTTCAATAAGCTACATTCTTTGTAAAAATGCTCTGGGCAGTCCGGTCTGCAATTTAAGCGTTTTTATGTTGAGACCTCTAAACTCTAAATGCCCAGTATGTTTATCAATTTGCTCTTTTATAATTTTGAATGATTTCTTATACTTTAGTTGACAAAAAGTAGAAACTTATCCTAAACTCATTATAGTTGTTAAAAAATCCCGGAAAGGTGGTTGGTACGATGAAAGATTCCCTGAAGCCAAAATTTGGTCTTTTTACGGCTCTTGCCATGGTTGTAGGTACCGTTGTTGGTATTGGCATTTATTTCAAGGCCACACCCGTACTGGTCAACACCGGAGGATCTGAGTCCTTTGCACTTATCGCCTGGATCAGTGGAGCGATTCTGACCATTATTGCCGGGGTGGTGGTTTCGGAACTGGCCAGTATGACCCATAATACCGGCGGCTTGCAGTCATTTGGGGATCAGACCTGGGGTGAGGCATTCGGCTTTGTGATTGGCTGGAGCCAGTCCATTCTCTACATGCCGCTCACCTTGAGTATTATCAGCTTTTATTCTGCAACTTTCACTCTGATGTTTCTTGGGTGGCCCCTGAACCTTAAAAATCTGATGCTGTTCACCTATGGTTACTATATCGCCGTGAACGGGATCAATTTCATCTCTGCCTCCCTGGCTGGACACCTGCAAAAGGTGATGACAATACTCAAGCTTATCCCTTTGCTGGGGATTGCCGTCACCGGGTTGTTTTTCGCCGGCGATGCTTCTGGGGTTTTGCATTTCAGCGGTGCAACTGTCAAGCATATGTCTGCCTTTACTGCCATTTCCACCGCAATGATACCGGTATTGTTTGCCTTTGAAGGATGGATTTTTGCTTCTACTGTCGCCCGGGAGATCAAAAATCCTCAACGCAACCTGCCTATTGCTATTATGGGGGGGATCGTGGTGATTGCAGTGGTCTATCTGATGTTTACCATCGGTTTGCTTCATGTAGCTTCCGGAGCTGAATATGCCTACAATTCGGGTGAAGTTAACGTATTTTCAGTAGCCAATGTCTTGTTTGGGCCTTTGGGTGGAAAAATCATCCAGTGCTTTATTGTGATTTCGGCATTGGGTGTGCTTAACGGATATTCTCTTTTTTCGCTGAGGATGCCTTACTCATTGGCATTGCGGGGTTCATTTCCAGGCTCCAGAGCTTTGTTGAAAATATCCAAACGATCCAATATCCCCACCACTTCAGCCCTGTTTATGAACTGCTGGACTCTGGTAATGATCAGTATCGGTTTTGGCCTCTATGCCCAGGGGCAAAAACATGTATTTGATGTATTTGGTGACGTTCCTGTGGCATTATTCTACATATTTTATTTGAGCATCATTGCCGGCATCTGGCGTCTGCGCCATACTTGTCCCGAAGCCCCGCGGCCCTTCAGGGTTCCTTTTTTGCCTTTATTGGCCCCCATTGCCATTCTGGGATCTGCCTATGCGGTTTACGGGGCGTTTATCTCTCACCCCTATTATATGATGGGTTCTGTAATCATAGCTTTGCTGGGACTGGTGGTTTATAAAAAATGCAAAATCGGGGCTCATTCCTGAATGTATTCTCAAAATTTATGGATTTGTCAGTTTCGTGCTCTTTTGTTTATTTGAGATTCTCAGCTAAAGTAGGTGGTCTTGGTAGATCACTGATGTTCTTACCGTAATATACATATTTTATGGTTTTGTCCGGGTTTATTATAAACGCCGCTGGTAGTTGTGTTTCCTTCCCCTCAAATTTTTTGTGAGTAAATCCTCGGCTAATCGCCTTGACAGCAGAGATAAGCCCCCTAGGATCTATATAGTTTATGATGCCACCTGGTTCAACTGCATAAAGTTGAAAAATTATTCCTTTTGGATCACAAACGATATCAAAAGGCCAATCGTCTTTTTTTAGAAGAGGGCTCAAAGTGGCAGTTGAGCTTTGCAGAAAAACAAAAAGCCTGGTTTTTTTCTGATCGAACAACCCTATGTCACGTTTTAGGTTGGCCATTTCCATCTGACAGATAGGGCAACCATGATACCGTAAAAATACAAAAATTGCATTTTGGTGTTGTCTGGTTTCATAAAAATCTTGTGAAGATACCCAGGGTGTATCAAATTGAAAGTTTGGTGCTTTATCGCCTACCTTTAATTGTATACTCAAAATCCCACCTTTCTTTTTTCAGCATTAATTATGATTGCAGTTTCCTAATTGTAGTTCAGATAAATATTATTTTTGGTATTTATATGTCTGAATTTTTTTGCCTGTCAGAAAACCAGATATAAAAAAATGAGATAGATAAAACAGATTCGGTAAAAATAGAAATTAGAATATCATTACTTACAAAACCACGTATTAATTCATAGGTTCCTGTTATAGCTAATCCTATCATTGAAACACAAACGCTGAGTGATATTGCTTGTATCGCTTTAGAATGAGTGATATTTCGAGCCAGAAATGTTAAAGCGCTAATACCCAGTATTAGCACGGATGTACGGCGTGAAATAAAATAAGCTGTTTCGCTTCCTGCGATTCCTAAATCGTTCAATAGTGATTGTGGGAAAAAGCAAAGCAAGCCAAATAGGTATAAACAAAATACTGAAGTAAAAATGCTCAAAATTTTAAATTTATTCATAATCTCTCCAATATTAATGGGTTTTACAATTTTGTAATAATCATTTCCAATGCCGCATTAAATTCATCTGGTTTTACCTGGGCCACGAAATGACCTACGCTAAAGATTAAAACCACACTTTCATGCAAAACTTTTTCATTGCCTGTCGGCCCACCATTGATGTTATAAAGTTTGCTTGAAAAATTTTTAAGTTCCGACGGTTCTTTTTGTGAATTCCATTTGATGCATTCATACAATGAACTGATTCCCACGGAGTCTGTTTTATTGTAAACCGTTGATAAAGTAAGTTATTGTTTCAAGATCATCTTGATTGAGTTGTCTTCTTAACTTTCTAGTTAAATTGGTTATTAATTTATCTTGATCCCCTTCATAGTTTTCCATTGACGAGGCAATAATTTTTAACGTTTTAATCTCCTGGAAAAATTTTTCTTTGGGTTCTGGTTCTCCATGGGATTCAATATATGTTTCAACATTATAATGCTTAATCTTTTCTAATAGAGCTTGCAAAATATCACTTTGATAAAACCATTTTTTTGAATAGATAGCAGGACCTAAACAGTCGCCAAGAAAAAGTGTTTTTTCTTCTTTAATATAAATTATTGACGAGTCCACTGCGTGGTTCCCGCCAACATGTTCTATTTTGCAATGAATTCCACCTAAATCAATTACCAGTTTTTTTTCAAAGATAATATCGGGTAAAGTGATCTTAATCTCATCACGATTAAAATATTCCTTTTTGATCATCTCTGCACAAAATGGAATTTCGAGACCTTCCAGGACTCTTCCATCGATGGCTTTATCTGTCCAGGAATACGAGGTCATCTTTGCTAATTGTTCACATGTTTTGACATGGGCAATTGTCGGTAAATTCAAAGTAGATATTCCAAATGAATGGTCCCAATGCCAATGTGTAATTACTAGATAGTCACCTTGGGGAATACCATGTCGTTTCAGTTCACCGAGGAACAACGCAACGTGGGCAGGAGAACTTCCGGCGTCAATAAGGAGTGTTTTTCTTGTGCCGGATACAGCGGCTAATAAGGGTCTATCGGTCCTATGATCCGGTGGCAAATAGACAATATTTTCTGATAGTCGTTTTAGTGTCATTTTCGTTGAAATTTTTTAAACCTTTATATTTTATATGAAACTCTCGATATCGGGAGAGAGTTTCAATCTTTGTTGTGAGCGGAAGCAAGGGTAAAACCCCTGGTCCGCCCATGGCGGTTATTCTATATATCAGAGTCATTTAGCCAGCCCTCTTGTACCGCCATTTGAATTTTATCAAGGATCCAAGAGTGAATTTCAGGAAAATCATCTGCAATGAATGCATGTGCCTTTAATACTTGCGAGCTTTTAATTTTTAATTTTTGCCAGGTTTTACCCTTACTGTAAAGATTGTGAAGAAAAGGTAAAAGCCTATCAACGGCCTTTATCAGCTTTGCTTCCATGCTATTGCCGGTTTCTTGCTCTTCCCATAATTCAGAAAGATCAGAGATGCCATTGCCTTGGTGGCTTTCCATACGTTTTATACATTTGCGTTCAGCAGTATGCGCTGAATTTCTCCTAGATGAGTAGAGAAAAGTATCTCCGGCATCAATTTCACCTAAGTCGTGGACCAGTGCAAGTTTTAAAAGCTTTTCTTCAGACAAATTCAGTTGAAAACTTTTAGATATAGACCAGCAAGCCATAGCCAGGTGCCATGAATGTTCTGCTGAATTTTCAACGCGATCACCTCCATTAATATAGGTGCGACGGTCAATGAGCTTTAAAGCATCAAGCTCTATAAAATAGTCAGTGATCGAAGTTATTTGGTTCTTCAATTTTTTTTTCCTTTCTTATCATGCTTTTATATCGCAAGGTTATTTTCCTGGGTCAAAACTTTTACTGCCGTCTATTTTTCAAATAGCTCCGCTTTTTCCATTACATGGATTTGGGTGAATAAAAGCCAACAAAATTTTATAAGGAAAACAGATAAAATGCAATTAAAAAAATGGAATTTTGTGACGAAGCTTAAATCCGCTAATATATGAGAATCCCAAAGGTCAGGTGGTTAATGTACACAGATTGCAGACAGTTGATAAATGATAAAAGGATGTGTTGGAGCAGGTTATAAAAGGGGTTGTATTATACTAAAATTTTTTGGTATTTAATAGATGATCCAATAGAAGATGAATTTTGGAATATAAGATGGTAAGCATTGTAAACAAGACAGACCAGATCCTTTATGGGGAAGAAAATGTTACCGTCTTGTTTGAAATTTGTTGAGGCAATTATCGGACATCGTGTGTCTGAATTGCCGGACTTGAATGTACAATAGTAATTTAAAGGAATAAATCCCCATGAAAAAACAGGTAATGGTTTCCTGCTCCATGGATTGTTTTGATCTGTGTCGGTTTCTGGTAGTAGTTGATGATAATAGAGTTGTTTCTCTCCAGGGGGACCCTAATCATCCTGTGACCCGGGGCTTTGTTTGTAAAAAGGGAAAAAATCTTTTGGATTGCCTTGTTCATAAGGATAGGCTTTTGTATCCTTTAATAAAAAAGAACAATCAATTTGTTAAAGCATCCTATGAAGAAGTATTTGATAAAATAATAGAAAAATTGACCTTGATTAAAAAAAAATATGGCAACACTGCCATATTAAATTATACCAGTGGCGGATATGGGGGATTAAAGGCCAGAATACAGAGTATTTTTTTTAATAGCCTTGGAGGAGATACCCGGTTTGAGGGGAGCCTGTGCTGGGGAGCCGGTATTGCTGCTCAAGGGTACGATTTTGGGCAGTCCCGGGGGCATGAACCCGGGGATATATTAAATTCAAAATTGGTGATTCTCTGGGGAAGAAATCCAAAACATACAAGTATCCATCTCCAGTCTCTTTTGGTTCAAGCCCGAAAGCAGGGGACAAAAGTGATTGTGATTGATCCGGTGCAAACAGCTACTGCCAGGGCTTTTGATGAGCATATTTCCATTGTTCCATCAACGGATGGAGTTCTTGCCCTTGCCATGACTAATGTATTGATTCAAAAAAACTTGGTGGATGGAGAATTTGTAAGAAAATATGTTCTTGGATTTAAGAGGTTCAAGAGATATTTATCTGAATTCACAACGGATGTCGCTTCTGATATTACCGGGATTGCGGCAGATAAAATTGAAACTCTTGCCATTGAATATGCTACCACTGATCCATCCGCCATCTATATTGGATATGGGATGCAACGGTATGAAAACGGGGGAAACAATATCCGGTGTATTGATGCTCTTGCAGCTCTTGCAGGTCATATAGGAAAAAAAGGTGCCGGGGTGAATTATGCATCAAAATCCCTGGCACCTTTTTTAAATTTTCCTGAAAAAAAGAGTCAACAATTTGCCACCCAGACCCGGACTTTTCCGGCACCAAAGTTGGGTGCTTTTCTGGAAGGGGTTTCAAACCCTCCCATTAAGGCAGCCTTTGTATCCAGTGGTAATCCCCTGGTCCAGAGTCCTGATCTGTTTACCACGGTGCGAGAATTTTCAAAAATTGATTTCAAGGTGGTCTTTGATCATTTTATGACAGATACGGCATCCCATGCAGATATTGTTCTGCCGGCAGCCTTTGTGTTTGAGCAGGAAGATATTTTTGCAAGCTCTATGTATTCTCCGGTGCTAAATTATTCCCAGAAAGCTGTTGACCCACCGGATACTATTCTGCCTGAATTTGAGTTCTTCCTGGAACTATCCAGAAGAATAGGGATTGATCATCTGGGGTTTGATTCATCTGCCCAATATTTGGATCAGTGTGTGGCCCCGCTCCTGGCCGAGACCTGTGTATGCCGGGAACTTACCGGGCTTGAATCTGAGTATATTCAGATCAAGGCCCATAAAATTGCCTGGGAAGAAAAACAATTTTTAACCCCGTCGGGTAAAATCGAAATTTATAGTGAGAAAGCGTTGGCAGATGGCTTAAGTGCCTTGCCCCGATTTATCCCACCACAGGCTCCCAGTCCACAATTTCCCCTGCGGTTGCTTACCTGTCATGCCAAAGATACCATGCATTCCCAGGGGTTTATGGATGAAAATAAAATTCCTATAGTCTATATTAATGGAAAAACTGCCAGGCAGTTTGCGGTTTTTCAGGGAGAGCGGGTAGATGTCTGCGGGAAAAAAGCTTATCTTGGGGCAATGGTTTGTGTGGATGAATCCATATGTGACAGCACCGCTTTCATGTACCAGGGATACTGGCATAAAAGCGGTGCTGTTAATTTTTTGACAGATTCCAGGGTGTCGGATATGGGTGGTCAGGCAGCCTATTATGATAGTTTTTGTACCTTGAAACCCCTTAAACCTGTTTAAAGTTTTTTTATTTTACAAGATGCCAGGTCTGGGTGCGGGAGATAAACAAAAAGCTTCCCTTTACCTTGAGTAAGTCTCCTTCCCTCCAGAGTTTGCACTTATATTCCTTGCCTTTTTTGGGATCTAAAATGGTTCCCCGTGAGAAGGTATCTCCGGTGGGTTGAAGTCCCCGGATAATCTCCATGCCAAGGGTAGGCTCATCTTTTCTGGGATCATCACTGTCGCATTTGTCACATGTAGGATTTTGATCGGCATCTTTTTTGAGAAAAAGCTTAACGATTTTACCGTAATATTTCCCGTCTTTTTCAAAAATTTCTACGATGGATTTTGGCTCATTGGTTTCATCGTCAATGGTTTTCCATTTTCCCACAATGGTTGCCTGGGCAAAAGAAGAACAGATTAAGCATAAAGAAAAAATAATTGGAATGACACCGAGCTTGAACATGGTTTTCATAAAGTACTCTCCAATGGGTTAGATTTTCAAAAAAAAAGAAAACATTAGACAATATTATTGTTATTAGTCAGATGTTTTTTTTGTGTCAAGTAAAAAATGCTCTTGGTTAAAGCAGGTTGTTAAAAAATATCTTTGTAATGTGCCTAAAACAGGCAAATAAAAATTGCTATAGAATTTTATTGCCTGAATTAGCTTGACAAAAACAAAACTTCTGTTTATAGAATAAGCATTCTATAAATGAAACAGCAATGGAGAACCATGGGGATGTTAACCAGAAAAGAACGGGATGATTTAAGAAAACGAAGTGAGATACTGGAAACCGCCCTTGAAATATTTGCATCCAGAGGTTTTCACAGCACCACGATGGCCAGGATCAGCAAAGTGTCTCAATATCCCCTGGGCACTATTTATAAATATTTCCCAGGGAAAAAAGAGATTTACCATGAACTGGTTATTAATAGGGTTCGTGATCTGGGGCAAATTTTGTTTGAGATCAGTCAAAACCAAAAAATGGGGGTATGCGATAAACTTAAATCCTCTTTGTTTGCCCAGGCAGCTTTTTATAGAGCCAACAGGGAGGTGGTCCGGATTTATATTTCAGAGCGAAGCAATATCGATGCTGTGGTCATGCCTAAACTTAATGAGAAGGTCAACACCTTCCATGAAAAAATGGTAAGCCTGTTCCAGGATATATTTGATCAAGGTATTGACAAGGGGAAATTTAAGTCCTATTCCTCCAGGGATATGGCTGCCCTGTTCAGTGATATTGTTCACTCTGCCGCCTGGTCATCCTTGTTCCGGGATGAAGATGAGTCAGGATTGAACAAACGGCTTTCCATGATTTTTGATATGTTTACCAATGGGATTTTAAATTAATATCAGTGTAAAGGAGAGATAGACAATGGCCCAATCAATCGCAGATAGACGGGATCAGGAATTTGTTCTTCATGAAATGCTGTCAGCTTCAGACCTGGCAAATTATGAATTGTTCGAAGATTTTAATAAGAAGACCATGGATATGGTGGCTTCTGAAGCTAGAAATCTGGCAGTAAAAGAATTATTGCCCACAAACAAGGATGGGGACGAACAGGGCTGTTCTCTGGCTAATGGTCTGGTAACAGTACCAGAATCTTTTCACAAGGCCTATAAGCTTTATTGTGAAGGGGAATGGCTTGCCATGTGCGATGATCCGGATTTTGGTGGTCAGGGCATGCCCCGGGTGTTGGCCACGACGGCAGGTGAATTGTTTGTCGGTGCAAATTGTGCTTTTCAGATGTACCCAGGCCTCACCCATGGAGCTGGTAAGCTTGTGGAAGAGTTTGGTACCGATGAACAAAAACAGATTTATCTGAAAAATTTATACACTGGTAAATGGGCCGGCACCATGTGTTTGACAGAACCTGAAGCCGGTTCCGATGTGGGCAATCTCACCAGCACGGCCAAACGCAATGATGATGGTACTTTTACCATAACCGGAAATAAGATATTTATTTCCGGTGGCGACCAGAATATGACTGAAAATATCATCCATCCGGTATTGGCCAGAATTGAAGGCGCGCCTGCTGGTACCAAGGGAATTTCCTTGTTTCTTGTTCCTAAATATCTGGTAAATAAGGATGGCAGTATCGGTGAGTCAAATGATGTTATCTGTACAGGACTTGAGAAAAAAATGGGAATCCATGGTAATACCACGGCTTCTTTGGCCTTTGGTTCCAAGGGCAATTGCATTGGAGAGCTTTTAGGAGAAGAAAACAAGGGCATGAAGGCCATGTTTGTCATGATGAATGAGGCACGTTTAGGTGTCGGCCTACAAGGGTTCAGCTTTGCCACAGCTTCCTATATTAATGCGGTTAATTATGCCAAGGAGCGGGTTCAGGGTACTGATCTTACGAAAATATTTGAAAAAGATTCCAAGCCGGTTGCCATCATCAACCATCCCGATGTTAAACGTCAGCTCATGTCCATGAAGGCCTATGTAGACGGAATGCGGTCATTGCTTTATTATACTGCTCTTTGTTTTGATAAGGTCAGGATTGCCGAAACCGATGAGCAAAGAGATAAGTATGATGGCCTGATTGAATTTTTAACTCCCATCGTCAAGTCATATTGTACCGATCGGTCCTTTGAGGTTTGTGTTCAGGGTGTCCAGATTTATGGGGGGTATGGATTTATCCAGGAATATCCCCAGGAACAGCTGCTTCGAGATTGTAAGATTACTTCTATCTATGAAGGCACTAATGGAATTCAAGCCATGGATCTTCTGGGTCGAAAATTAGGACTTAAAAAAGGTAAGCCTTTCATGGATCTTTTGGGTGAAATGAATAAGACCATTGCCCAAGCCAAGCAGATTGAAGGTTTGGAAAAATTGGCTGTTAAGGTAGAGTTGGCTGTGAATAAACTGGGTGAAGTTGCCATGCACATGGGTATGACTGCCATGTCGGAAAAAGTATTGGATGCTTTTGCAACGGCACATCCTTTCCTGGATGTTGCAGGGGATGTATGTCTGGCATGGTTGGAGCTCTGGCGTGCTGTTGTGGCCGCTCCAAAAATTGCCAAGGCCAAGAAAAAAGATGAAGCTTTTTACCAGGGCCAGGTAAAAACAGCCGAGTATTTTATTACCTGGGTATTACCTGCGACCATGGGCAAGATGGAAGCTCTCCAGGGCAATATTCCGTCTATTATGGCGATGCCGGATGCAGCCTTTGCCGGATAATGATCTGTCCGATTTAACAGGCGATTTTTGATAGTAAAAATATTGACCATACAAAAAGGGCAGGGGAGTTTTTTTCCTGTCCTTTTTGCATTATATGCACAATTAAATTAAATTTGCAGGTATGGTATGAAATAAAGAGGTTTGAGAAACAATTTAAATGCTTATAAAGCCTGTTCTATCAATAGGTGTATTGCTTTCCAGAAATTGATATATCTTATAATTTAAAATTGTTAAAGAGTTTCTCTCACTCTTTGTTTTTTTCATTTGTGAGCCGTTTTCCTGTTTTATTCTAATTTCGCTTCTTTTATTAATTTGTGTTTTGTTTCATTTTAAAGTTAAATTCCCATCGGATAAATACTAATTTTGAGTTTGGATTGAATTTGATGTTTTTATCAAATTTGCTTCTGAATATATTTATATAGATCAAATAAAACATTGATAAGGCCTGGAATAGATTAATAAAAAAAAAGTAATTATTGACAAACGCTGTTTTTTTATTAAATATGCATTTTATTTGTGGAGGCGTGGATGCGTTTCCGAGAGGTCCTGGGTGTTTGTTGTCACGAAAAAAAGGCATCGGTGTATTTATATAAGGTGTGCTGTCTTTCAATTCCATAATCTGTGGATTTTGTATGGATGGAAGGGTAAGAATCATAATATGTAAATGAGTAAATCCGGGTTCTTTTTTTGCGTTTTGGGAAAAATAATTTATATTAGGAAAAGCTATGAAGCAACTATCAAGTGTTTTGAAAAAGATTACATCGGGCAATTTAGTAATGCAAATTATTATGGGGATCCTTATAGGTGGTGTTCTTGCTGTTGTTGCACCGGATATCGCTAGGTCTGCGGGGCTGTTTGGTGATCTGTTTGTCGGTGCGCTTAAGGCTGTAGCGCCAGTCCTTGTCTTTGTTATTGTAGCAGCATCAATTGCAAATCAACGAAGTGGTGCCAACACGAATATGCGTTCAATCATTTTTCTCTACCTGTTAGGAACTTTTATGTCGGCTCTGGTTGCTGTAACCATGAGTTTTATGTTTCCAACCACCTTATCCCTTGTTGCGACAACCAGTACAATAACTCCTCCCAACGGTATTGGAGAAGTATTACATACCTTGCTTTTCAAAATGGTTGATAATCCCATAAACGCAATTGTAACCGCTAACTATATCGGTATTCTTGCCTGGGCCCTTGTTCTGGGCGTGGCCTTTAAAAATGGTTCGGAATCTACAAAAACAGCCCTAAGCGACATCTCCAATGCTGTCTCCGACGTTGTGAGACTGGTAATTCGTTTTGCACCCCTGGGGATTTTTGGTCTTGTTTCTAAAACTGTTGCTGCTACAGGCTTTTCAGCCCTTGCAGGTTATACTCATCTTATCCAGGTTTTATTGGGTTCCATGTTTATTATAGTTCTTATAATAAATCCACTTATCGTGTTTGCAAAAATCAGAAGAAATCCATACCCACTGATTTTTAAATGTTTGCGGGAAAGCGGGGTAACTGCATTTTTTACCAGGAGTTCAGCGGCAAACATTCCTGTAAATATGGATCTATGTGAAAGATTAAACTTGAATAAAGATACCTATTCTGTTTCTATTCCTCTCGGTGCAACTATTAATATGGGAGGTGCTGCCATAACCATTACCGTTCTGACTTTGGCTGCGGTTCATACACTGGGAATAAAAGTTGATATGGCTACTGCAGTCCTTCTTAGCATGGTCGCTTCGGTTTCTGCATGTGGAGCCTCCGGTGTGGCGGGAGGATCTTTGCTTCTTATTCCCCTTGCATGTAGTCTTTTCGGTATTCCCAATGAAATTTCAATGGAAGTTGTTGCTGCAGGATTTATAATCGGTGTAATTCAGGATTCTGCTGAAACCGCCTTAAATAGTTCCACGGATGTTGTTTTTACAGCAGCTTCCGATATGGCTGTTCAAAATTGAAAATCTGAAGAATACGTATTGTAAAGATAGTTTTGCCCTGTCATTTCGGGTAGGTATCTGCATTAACTCAATCACCAATAATCAGTAAAAAAACCCCGTTTAACCTGCCAAGGTTAAATGGGGTTTTTGTTTTTGAATAGTCTGTGGTAATAGTCCCAGGTAAAATAAAAAACAATAGAAGAAAGTGGCGCTTAAAATACAGATAAAATTTGCCTTGATATTGGTGTTGGTTTTAAAAGAAAAAAAACGCGGCATTGGGATGAAATTGAATAATTTGACTAATGCTGTCCGGTGGTTCGTATTATAAGGAGAAAAAATGATCAAGATTTTTAAAACTTTTGGAGGGTATATAGAAATCCCCAAAGCTGAAAAAGGGTGTTGGATAAATGTTACTCAACCCACAGCAGAAGAAATTGGAAGACTCGAAGAAGAGTTCGGTTTGCCCACAGATATCATTAAAGATATTTTAGATGCCGATGAACGATCCAGGGTTGAATTCGATGACGATTGGTCTTTGGTGATTATGCGTGTGCCTGTGGAAAGTTCGAATAATGGTATTCCGTTTCAGACTATTCCTTTGGGTATATATGTTTCCAAGGATTTTACCTTGACCTTATGTTTGCAGAATAATGAGATTTTGCCCATCGAGCAGGCTTCACCCTTCCGGGAACAATATAGTCAGATTTCGGATGTGGTTAATTTTATTTTGAGACTTTTTTTACGATCAGGTAATATCTACCTTAAATATTTGAAGCAAATAAATCGGCAAACCGCTCTTATTGAGCAGGACCTTGAACGATCGATTAAAAACAGGGAGTTGAACCAGCTTTTAAAAATGGAGAAGTGCCTGGTCTATTTTATCACCTCGATTAAGGCCAACGAAATTGTATTGGCAAAGCTTCGAAACTCAAAGAAGATAACCAGTGAAATTAATGAGGACTTGATCGATGATGCCATTATCGAAAACAAGCAGGCTTTGGAGATGGCTCAAATTTATTCTGATATTCAAAGTGGAATGATGGATGCTTTTGCATCGGTGATATCGAATAATTTGAATGTGGTGATGAAACAACTGACTTTGATTTCGATTATTCTTATGATTCCAACCTTAATCGCCAGTGTATTCGGTATGAATGTACCTATTCCCCTGGAAAATTCGGTATGGGCATTGCCCGCAATTATTATGGTTTCTCTAGTTTTATCGATTGTGGGTGTGATGATGTTTCGAAAACGCGAATGGTTTTAAATATTTGCTTGATGGTGAATTAACTATCTTCCACTCAATTGATATTTGTATAAAAATCCCGGATAGCCTCTGGGATTTTTTATGTCAGTGGGGGCCAAATTCCGGTTCATAGTCAATGGTGAACGGGGTTGTTGTGGTGTTGCCCAGGGCCGAAAAATGTCTGTTGTTTTTGTCAAAGGGGCATATGGGCATGGTACATTGTTTAAATCCGAAGTGTCGGTAAAACTCGGGATTACCCAGAACAAAGAGGGGGCTTTTTTTAATGACTTCCTGCCGCAGGGCAAATCTGAGTAGTTCGGAGCCAATACCCTGACGTTGAAACTGGGGGGCCACAGCAAGGGGGCCTAAGTGAAGGCCGCAGATTTTGTTGCCATTGTAGGCGTTTGAGAATGCGACATATGCAATTACCCTGTTGATATGGATGCATACCCACTCATGGATGGGGGTATCATTGTCATGGAATTGTTCCACAAGTTTTACTTCGTATCGGCTTTTAGGGAAAGCAGAATTGAGCAGGGCCGATATCTTGACGTAAATTTCCGGGGTCGGTTTTCGTATTTTCATTATTTCCTCCAAAATTTTTTGAGACTAATCAACTTATAGTCTGAAGGGGTGAGATTCAAATTGCCAAAAACAAAAAAAAAGGGTCTTAGAAAAACTTCCAAGACCCTTGTAATTTTTTTGGTAGCGGGGAAAGGATTTGAACCAATGACCTTCGGGTTATGAGCCCGACGAGCTACCAGACTGCTCCACCCCGCAACAGCCAGGTGAATATAGGGTAATATATATATCAAGTCAAGGCTTTTTCTATAAAAAGTTATGATACTTTGGTCAGGGCAAGATGTTTTTTATTTAATAATAACTCCAAAGCCAGGCTGGGTCACAGTTTTAACTGTTTTTATTCCATGCTGGATCATGGTTTTAACTATTGTTATTTAAGGTGTTACTATATTGAAGGTCCCGCCGGGTTTTTCAAATAAGGAAAGAAAGCGGCTCAGATCTATAAAATTGCCGTCAAACTTAATTTTATCTGAGAAAATAAGATCTTTTATTTTTACCTCCCCGGTCACGATGTCCATGAAAAAATCATGGGTCACACGGATGCCGGCGGTTGACTGGGAATTAAGCTTTGTTTTTCTATGATGCAATACTGAATTTTCCAGAATTAATTCATAACTTTCATTCAAGTCCGTAAAGGTGATTTTCATTGTTATATTTTTCCCTTCAGCTTTTTTTGCATTCAGCCTGACGGCCATGGAATCAAAAAAGTAGGGTATGGGGGTTTGTTCCAGAACTTTTTTAAGAACCTTGGGATCGATTCCCTTTTCCGGGGCACCATGTCTCAGTTCATAGGCACCCGATAGATAAACATCTCTCCAGGGCCCTGATTCAGATTGATATCCCAGTTGATCATAGGTGTTTGCCAATAGATTTTTTGCCGGGGTATTGTCAGGCTGGGCAAAGACCAGATGATTGAGAAGTTGGGCTACAAACCGGTATTCACCCTTATCAAAAAGGATAGCAGCTTTTTTGAGTACCGTGTCTGCTCCCCCCATTAACTTAACATACCGTATACCAGTTTGTTTTGGTGCCAGGGGATTCAGGTTGGCAGGGTTAGAATCATACCAACCCAGATATCCCTGGTAAACTGCCCTGGTATTGTGTCGAATAGTCCCGTAATATCCCCGATTATTAAAAGCTGTCTGTAAAGATTTTGGAAGTTTTACTTCTTCTGCGATCTCCGAGGGGGTATATCCTTTATTAAACAGTCGAACAGTTTGATCATGGATGTATTTATAGGTATCTCTCTGGATTTTAAGAAAATTAATGATGCGTTGATTCCCCCATTTGGGCCAATGGTGGCATCCAATATATATTTTTGCTTGTCCAAAAAGTTCAATGGCCTCATCAATATATTGGCTCCATTTGAGTGCATTGCGGACCTTTGCTCCCCGGAGGGTATAAAGATTATGCATATTGTTGGAAACTATTTCCGCCCCGCAGAAGGTCTTTTTTTCCGGCAAATAAAAGGTGAACTCCGCCGGTGCTTCCGATTCCGGGGTAAATTGAAAAACAAACCGGACCCCGTCAATGATTTTTTCCTGGGAGGTTTGATCTATAAGTTCAGTGGGTTTTAAAATTCCATAGGTACCATTTGCCACTGCTTTCCCGAGTCCTGCGTCTATATGCCCCCGTTCGGAATGGGCAAGATTCATGCCGTACATAAATCCTGCCCGTCTGCCCATGGCCACACCGGCAATGATATTTTCACTGGTGGCTTCTTCCATGAAACCTTGGGGGGCAATGATCCTGACATTTTGCTTTTTTGCCTGTTCCGGCGTTATTATGCCCAATGCCCCACCAAAATGGTCAAGATGACTGTGGGTAAAGAGAATGGCCATAATGGGTTTATCGTTGAGATGCTTGCGAGCTAGAGCCATAGCAGTCGCAGCCGTCTCTTTTGCCGTTAAAGGGTCCACTATAATCCAGCCGGTTTTACCTTCTATAATGGTCATATTGGCCAGATCATAGCCTCGAATCTGGTATATGCCATCTGTGACCTTGAATAATCCATGGATATTATTTAACCGGGCCTGGCGCCATAAACTTGGATTTACACTTGCCGGCGCATCTCCCTTAATAAAGTTGTAATCTTCTTGATTCCATACAAATTCCCCACGGCTATTTTTTATCTTCAAGTTTGGATTACTTGCTATAAAACCTTTTTGTGCATCTTCAAAATCTTGATTGTCCTGAAAGAGCAGTTCTTGAGCAACCCTGGCATTTGTCCTGGCCGTAATTTTAGTGGGGCTGGTATTTCCCTGGGAATCTGCATTGGGGTCTGAATCATTGTGATTGTTTGCGCATCCATTCAAAATAAGGAAAAAAATGAACATTAGATGGAAGGTGATTTTTTTCATCATGTTTCCTTTACATAAGTTGTATATTAAAACTCAATATTGGAAATGATATAAGTAATCTTTGGAAACGAATATAGCTAAAATTGGTAATTTTATGGCAATTTGTTGCAACATTCGGCGCGGTTTTATATCTGAGTCCCCAGGGTTGGAAAAAATGATTAAATTAAAGAACGCTTATTTAATCAATAATCATTGTTAAACTCTTTACAAAAAAAAAAGAAAGGTTTAGTGTTGCTCGTGTATCATTCTGATTTAATAGAAGATACTGATGGCTGCCCCCACCGAAAGAAAGCGATTGAGAAATTAAAACATCAACCAGCGATATCTATGCCGGGACAGGCTTTGTTGATTTAAAAACGGGTGTTTTTTTTGAATGAAAATTTGTACATTAAGGAGATCATATCATGCCAAGGCAATGTTATTGTTGTAAACAAAAATTATTAGGTGTCAGTATGATGCATTGGCGAAGTAAGCAGGAAAGGCCCCATAGATGCAGGTATTGTGGCCGGGATGTGTGTGATGCCTGCTCACAATACAAAATGCACAGCGACTATATTAAAAACTCCACTATACCATTTAACGATAAGTCATCTTATGTAAGGGTTTGTAAAGTTTGCAGTAAAATGGAAAATATTCAGTTCCTTCCCCTGAAACAATTTATGACCCGGGTTTTTCCTCGTTTCGATGTTTTTATTCTCGGGCATTTGCATCAGAAAACATTTCACCCCGCAACTTCCTTTCTTGTTCATTTGTTGAATAGATACCATGACCAGATAGGAGAGTGTGCGGTTTTTTTGGAATCGCATTTTGGTGATCGTTATGCAGATTTAAAGGGTGCGTTGAACTATACCGATTCGGATGTTGCAAAAAAAGAATTTCGCAACGCCTTGAACAGGCAACCCGGTTCAAACAAGGAAGATCCTCAACATGACATTATGCAGATAATGGGGCAATGCATATCAAATCAGACAACAGATCTGCATATTGATTGCTGGAATAAACTTGGGCATCCTGAATACTCCGCTTTGGGAATGGCTTGTAAAAACTTGGAAATACCGGTCTTCACCTATGACGATGATCTGACTATGATTCAATACAAGAGAACCACAGATCCTATAGCCCGGGAGCAGCTTAAGCATTTCCATGATCCAAGCAAAGATAAATCCCGTCATCAATATAATATGCGTCAGCGGGCCAATAAAATGATCGGGCATCGAGTATCAAGAACGATTGAGGAGTTTTAAATTAAGAAAACATTTGTTGTAATAGGAGAATATCACCTTTTTGATGATGTCGCTACCGGAGAATACGGACTTGAGAGGTTCTTTCCTCCAACAAAATGTGTGTCGCTTTCCATACATGAAGGGAAGGTTTTCTTTAAACAATTTGAAATGTCGGATATGGAGGGACATATATCACAGGAAAAGCTTTTAACAAGTTGTAGCCCCCGGTACACGATTGGCTGGCCTAATGTGCACAAAAGGGTGTTTCAAACTTGAAGTTCATATTGTTGATGATTAACCGTGTTTTTTTATCATCCTGGGTTTATTAACTCCTCATGAATTTTGGAACTTGGATATTTAATCGTCGCGATATCAGGATTGCCTGCAATCAGGGTTTCTCTTAATGACTGTGCAAGAAAGTATTGTGTTAATACATAACGTGGTCCTCCGGGAAGCTTTGATTGCTTTGCCGTTTTCATCATCCTGAAAAAATATTTTTTTTCCTCAAAACTGGATTTTAATATTAAATGCCTGATGGTTCGAAGCAGTACAGAAAGTTGATTTTTAAGTTTTGGGAAATTTAAATTTTTTCTATATGGAGATTCTTTGAATGTCTTAAAAAAAATATTGAACCTTTTTTGCATATTGTCAAGTTTGTTAAGATTCCATAGTAACCAGGATGTCCCTTGTTGCAAATCGTTTATGCTTATCTGTTTTGGTATGATATTTATTGCCTCAAAAATTGTGAAACTTGTGTCTTTTCTAATATTTCCCAACGAAGAATCGGAGTCATTATGAAAATCATAGAGACTATTTTCAATCAGCCGCTTTTCTTTAATCATTCTTTTACTGAGTATTGATCCTTCGCGAGCCTGGAGAATATTAATATGTACTTTTGGAATCCCGGTTTCCATTAAAAAATCAAAATGCTTTTTGAAGACCGTAATATCATCATTATCAAACCCGACAATCAATGCACCTGCCACCATGATTCCGTACTGGTGAAATTTTTTTATGGAATTTTTGAGGTCGAGTTTTAAATTCTGAACTTTGCCGGCTTCTTTCAGGCATTTTCGATTTGGAGATTCAATTCCTACATAAACATTTCCCAGACCTGCCTCGGCTGCCAAACATAGAAATTCATCATCGTTTGCAGTGTCAATGGAGAGTTGTGTAAAAAAGAAAACAGGGGCTTTTTGTTTATGATTCCAGTCTTTGATTTTTGAAAGAATTGCTTTTGCATTTTTTCTGCCTCCGGAAAAATTATCATCGGTTAGGAAAATATTCTGGAAGCCTTGTTTATGCAGGTTGTCAATTTCATTGATTATTTTTTCCGGAGTCTTATATCGCATTTTATTGCCAAGGTAAATATGGGAAGTGCAAAATTCGCAGCTATACGGACATCCGCGGCTGCATTGAACCATACCGACAAAATATTGTTTTACCGTTTTTTTTGAATATCCGCTATAGTCAGGAATCGGTGAGATAGAAAGATCAGGGCGGATTGTTTCGATGTATTCTTTTTTCGTATTGCCCTTTAGAAAATCTTGGCAGAATTCAGGCCAGGTGCGTTCTGCTTCTCCAATGATTAAACAGTTTGCAAATTTTCGCCATTTATCTGTATTAAGTGTTACAGAAGGACCGCCGCAGACGACAAATATTCCCCGGGCTTTAAATTGTTCTGCGATTTTTTCAGCCCGGGGAATATGCCATAAAAGACCTGATATTCCTACAAGGTCATAGGGTTTGTCAAAATCTATTCTTTCAAGATTTTCGTCGATTATTGTGATTTCAAATAATGGGGGGGTTAGTGCTGTAATCGTACCAAGTGTATTGCTTAAATATGTGCCTTTTTTCCCAAAAATATGTGAAATCCTTCTAATGTCGGTGAATTCAGCGTGGGGGCTTCCGGGGTGGATAAGTAGTAGTTTTTTTTTCTCCATGGTAGAACTCCTGATGAATATGATTTGATTTTGTAATTGTATAAAAAAAGAAGTAACTTAGTAAAGAAAAATTTAAAATGATATTAAGAACCATGGATATATTTGTCTTCAATTTCTTTATCTTTCGAGGAAATCTTTGATTTTGGCTCCAGCTTGTTTAATACTCAGTATACCGTTGAGATGACCGTATACACCTTGAAGTTCGACTATCTCAACAGGTGTGCCGTCTGAGTTGATAAGCGCCGCAGTATTGCGCACTTCTTCCGGGAAGAAAATCAAGTCTTCATCTGTATGGATGATTAATGTCGGCGAATCGATGCGATGCAGTCCCTCGATAAGACTTTTACCGTGACCGATTAAAAACAGTTGACAGGCCTTGGCCAGGTATAGGAAATGATTGGCATCGGAATTTTTTGCCTTTGCCTTGCCGATGCTATCAAGGACAGCCTCAATTTTGTATTGATTTGTAAAAGAAGTTAACGGATCTTTACCTTCCTTGGCCCAGGCACGACCGAAAGTAGCATTTGCCCATTCCCAGTGCCGGGCATGAAGGGTTACAATTTTGAGCGCTTCTTCAAGTCCCCTGAGGGGAGGTTTCCCATTGTAATAGTCGCCATTATTCCAGTTGGTATCAAGCATAATCGGTGCTGCCCATATTTTGAGCCAGGCGATGAGGTTGGCGGTTGCCCAGCCGGATCCGATCACAGGTATTAAGCGCGAAACCATTTCTGGATATGCTGAAGCCCATTCATAGGCTTGTAATGAGCCCATGGACGCGCCCATTACTGCATGCAGCTTTTTTATTCCCAGGCTGTCAATCAATGCTTTTTGTACATTAACAAAATCCCTGATGGTAACTATGGGAAAAGTCATTCCATATGGTTTACCATTTTCCGGGTTGATCGAGGCCGGGCCCGTTGTTATTACTTTGGGATTGCCCGTACTGAGATTCACAAGGGAGTCGATGGAAATAACATGGAATTTGTCCGTATCAATTGGTTTGCCTGAACCGATAATAGAGTCCCAATAACCAGCTTTCTTATCCTCGGATGAATACTTACCCGCAGCATGGCTGTTACCTGTGAAGTAATGACAGATGATAATGACATTGTCTTTGGAAGCATTGAGGGACCCGTAGGCTTCCCATCCAACTCTTATATTTTTAATAGTCTTTCCACCCGTTGTGGTGTAGGTTTGCATTTCGAAGACTTTTTTTTCCACCGGAGGTTCATAGGCTATTGTAGAAGTTGCCAGCATAATCACAAATAATACGGCAATTAATCGTTTCATAAAATAGCCTCCCTGTTATGTTTTTTGGGTATTCTTATCGGCTCTGCTTGTTTTTTTGGCCGGGTTTGTTTTAAACTTTATTAAAAACCGGTCAAAATGAAAGACCTGGTATAAAATAATTGCTAAAATGGTGGTACTTGAAAGCGGATCACTGAAAAATGGCTGGATCATATGGGGCAGTCGGTTAAAAACGCCGGGGACAAACCCGGTGCCCAATCCTATAATCGTTGCTACTCCAATGGCAAAGATCTCCCGTTCAGTTAGTTTTTGTGAGGTCATTTCCGCAAGTCCCGTGCAGATCATAAAGGATATGGCAAATATCAGACATGCACCCACTACAGGGGGGGGGACCGTGGCAATGGCCATGGAAAGTTTGGGTGAAAAACCAAGGGCGGCAAAGATGACACCGGCACATATGGCGATCCATCTGCTCACAGCCCTTGTTGCTGCAGCAAGACCCACATTGCTTGATGAAGTATCGACAGCCATGGCTCCAATCAAGCCTGCCATGGCTGTTGTAAGACCATCAGCCATCAAACCTTTGCTAATGGGTTTCATATTCAGTTCTTCCAGTTCCGGCTCAGATATCTTCTGAGCTGCTACCAGGTTTCCTAAGGTTTTAAGTGATCCGCATACGGATATGATCAGGAAAGGAACAATTTGATTGACCGAAAAGGAAAGTTTCAGCTGCTGGGTGCTGTGGATTGGAAAATCCACCCAGGGAGCATAAATGACTTGTCTAAAGTTTATCAGGGTATCGGGGAGCAAGAATAATGCTGTGAGCCATCCAACACTAACTCCTAAAAGCAGGCAGTACATCTTGATTGCTTTTTTACCCCAGATATTTGCACCTATCATTATAGACAAGGATATAATACCCACACATACCTCCTGCCATCCAAAACTGTCCCCCGCAAATTTTATTCCAAAAAAATTTGTAATGGATACTGGAATAACACTTACGCCTACCATCATGACAACCAGGCCCACAACAGGAGGTGGAAATAAAAAGGAGAGGCGTTTTATCAATCCCGCCAGCACCATTTCGATAACACCTGAAAAGACGATCATACCCCGCATCAGGGCAAAACCGCCACTCCAGGCCGCCTGCATGGAGACCGCAAAATAGGAAGGGCCGCAAAGATTGGGACAAAGATAGCCAGAACCTATGAATCGGCCCTTGCGGGCTTGGATTACACTCCCAAGGCCTGCAGCAATCATGGTAAGGGCCACCATGCAGCTTGATTCTTCCAGGGTACCGCCTGCCTCTCTGACCAGCATCGCAGGAAATGTGGCAGCAGTGAACATTATAAGCATCTGTTGAACACTCAGCATTAACAGGTCTTTGATAGGCGGGATTTCATCTACCTTGTAAATCATCTCCTGTTCGGTAGTTGTCATATTAATTTTTTATCCTTATTTTTAAAATTGGTTGGAGTTCATCCATGCAGGACGGGGTAGTTTACATATGGCACCGACAATAACTTTTTTTCCGTCCATGGAAGAGTTGCGACCGTATATGGTTTTTTTTATGGGATTTCCACCGATTCTTCCCTTGTTGAGCATGACAACCCACCCATTGTCGGAACTCTCTAATTTAAGGGCCAGTTCTTTAACAGGATGTCTTCCTGTTAAATCTTTATACTCAAACATATTCTGATCTATTTCAAGATCTATTCCCAATGGAATTATGCTGTTACCTTTCATATCTGAAATAAACACTTTTGAATCAAGGATTGCATATCGAGATGCAGGTGATTTAAGCAGGGGAAGGGCTTTTTGTCCCTTTTTTTTGAGAAGATCCGATGCTGCATTAACTATGATTCTGAAAAATTCTCTTTCCGGCTGGGGGCTGTCAATTCCGCTTCCAATGAAGACTGTTCCCCCGTCGGGCTTTTTAACCATAAAATTACAGGATGATTTCCAGGTATAGTCAAGGGCTCCTGGGGATCGCCAGAGGTAATGAATCCAGCCATGGGGATTATTGGCATTGTCGGATTCGCGGATCAACATTTGAACACCTTTTTTTCCGTGTGAGTCTGTAAAATTGATCAAATTTTTTCCAACAAGGTTCGGATATCCACCATGGAAAAGATTGACGCCTTTCCTGTTATAAACGTATAGATAGCAACCGGCAAAAGTCCATTTTTCCTTTTGTTCCTTAAAGGAGGTGAAGGCTTCATCCCCTTGCAGAGAAATCAGCTTTGCGGCTTTTTGCACGAGCATAACCAGCTTTTTAGTATCCCGGTAATCATAAACCCTAAGTTCTTTGAAATCTCCTGCAAAAAGAGAACTCTTGAAAGACCATAAGATTATAAAAGTTGCGATTGTAACTATAATTTTAGGGCTCGTTTTTCCCAAAATTATCCCTATTGAAGTTAATAGTTAAAACGTGAACTTCACAGGCTGTGAACTCTTAGGCCGTGAACCCTTCAGACATTGATAAACGCTTTTTATTTCAAGGATTGGAGCAATTATAAAATCGCGCAACAGATTTTTTTGTATATTCGCCGATCATAACAAGGTCGGTATTGGGTGTCAATGTCTTTCCAAATTCCATATGTTGATTAATGTTTGGGGCAGGCACGGCAAAAACTGACATATCAATTTAGGTATGATAGTTAGACCATATCTGATTTTATCAGATATGGTCTAACTTATATTGCTGTTGGAACAAACAGAGCATGTTATATCTGGTAATGACAAGCGGTGAAATACCCTTGTCACTTATGATTACATCATTCTGATAATGAAAGTAATGAATCTGGAGCAGAACAATGCTGGGCCGCTTCTTTCACCGCCTTTAAATCAATTAAATAGGATTTCAGATTAAAGGGATAACCACCCACAGCCAGTATAAAACGGCCATCGGCCGATACATCTACCACCAATTGCACCAAATCCATTGACCACGGTATACAGGCTTCTTCCAATAGGGTTTTGATAGTCGTCATACCTCGACTTTGTGTCCATATCCAGGCTACTTTGCCATCATAGGCATTATCTCCACCAGTGCCCACAACAACCTTACCGTTATCTGATACTGCCGCTGCTATATATTGAAAACGCGAATCGACACCTTCGGGCAAACCAAGATACACTACGCCCCGGCCTTTATGCCAGATAAAAGGTTCAAACTGCCCACGGGGGGCATGCCAACTACTACCGACTACCCATTGGCCGCGTCGGCTTATACCGATCACTTCCCCTAAACCCAATGGGTTGGTTATGGCATCTTCAAGGATGAGATCTTCAGTATTATCATCAAACCACAGCTTGGCCCGGCGTCCTAAAGCGTGTTCATCAAAACCACCAATAAGTGTGCCGTCGGCACTGATAGTTGTCGCACGACTACTCGTCTCATAATTGACATCTCCGATATGGGATAATTCAATCATCCCAGTATACTCCGTCCAGCGAAAACCTCGTGCTTTATAATCACTTGTCCAACCCAACCCAACGACCGTTTGTCCATCCCCTGAAACAGCATAGCCGCTGCTTAAGTGACCGACAGAATCATGTCCAGGTAAACCTCCCAATGTCTGTTCGAGTTCACCATTGACCCAAATGGCTGCTTCATCATTACCACTATCACCCGTCGTGGTACCTATGACTATCCTTCCATCATCGGACACATCTACAGCCTGGCCATTCAGGTGCTCTATGCCTGATTCAGCCGTCCAAATAAAACCAAGCCCCACCACTGTCGCGGCATCCGGTGTCATACGGATTGCCTGTCCCGGAATTTGCCGGGACACGTCCAATATAGTTCCACCATGGGCCGCTAACGGAATGACAACTATTAACCACAATAAAGACAAGATCTTCCACTGTTTAAACAAACGTAAAAAAGACATACAATTAATACTCCTTGTTATAAATATTTTATTGTTATCCAAATCCCTCTGCAACAGCACTATAACTAGTACAACCTATCTTTTTTAAAAAGACAAAATTACTAGTTGCTGTACTTAGAATAGAAAAACATTTCTTGTCAAGCAAAGTGTGGGAAATTGGTATGATCCGGGCCAAATGATTTTTTCCTTGATAAAATATTCTTTATTTCCATAAGCATTATACGCCAATTTCTTGACATGGAAACTAAGAATATATTTAGATGGAATTTTGCTATACTTACAATATGTGCTTGCCTTAGGATTGCGTGGCTGAACGGCTTGAATTTTCGTGGACAAGTGGAAACTCTACCGGGGCGCTACATGAGTTTTTATGACAATGTCTACAAAGTGATTCGCCAAGCAAAAAAACCGATCATACCGGCGACGGAAGCGCAAATCACCACTCAAATCATTGAAGCCGCGATGGAAAGTCAAAATTGGGGCAAAACCATAGAGTTTCTTATTTTTTTGGGTTCCACAAAACTTTGACTTGGAACAAATCCATTAGAGATCTAAGGCAGGAAGATGATCTGATTCTTTTTTGTAGTTGAGAACATGCAGCATTCGCAGTATTAAAGTGGGTGATGAAAATATTAACTAATAGTAACAGAGTTTAAACCCGATTTTATGGTTTCTGCCTTTAACTTATTCATTAAATCATCCGATGGTTCTCTAAATTTTTTTTTCCTAAGGCCATGGGATCGATATTTTATAAGCTTATACTGAATATCTTTATCCAGATTGGAAATGAATACTGAAATTTTTTTAACTGTTTTAAAACAATCAAAAAAATCCTCCGAAATAACTGTTCTCACTTCATAAATTTTTTTTAATTTTCCTAATTTATAAATATTTTGCATAGCTAAATTATTATTTTTAGAGGTCAATTTAATATGATCCTTATTATCATAGGCTTTCAAATCAATCATAAACTGATCTACATAAGGTAGTATCCTCTCAAAAAATTCCCAGGGAACCGAAGCATTTGTGTCAATAAAAACCGAAATTTTTTTTTCTTTCAATTTTCTCACAAAAAATTCTACAAACTCTATCTGGAGCAGAACTTCTCCTCCAGATAGAGTCACTCCTGAGATAAAATCAGAAACCTTTTTAACACAAGTTAATAAATCATCAAGACCTAATGATAAGTACTTGGGTGAACTCGAATGAGGACATTTTCTCAAACAGGCATCGCACTCAATGCATTTGTCCTTAGCCCACCCAGGAGACTTATTTATAGATGATAAAAAAAGGGCCTTTGTAGAACACTCTTTGATACAAAGACCACAGGATGTGCACTTATTAATTGTTTCAGAATTATGACAATAAATACAATCAAACTGACAGCCCTGAAAAAAAATAGCCATCCTGTTGCCCGGCCCATCAACAGCACTAAAAGAAATAGTTTTATTGATATATGCAATCTTTATTTTTGAATTCTCCGTTCATATGTTTTGCAATTTAAGACTGCCTCTTCTCCTAAAACAGTAGCATCATTCAAAGAAGGAGTTCCTGATTTTCTTTTTTCAATTTCTGATTTTTTTACAAGAAACCCGGTTATTCTGATTAAATCGCTGTCATGGGTATAAAAATTAACCATTCTTAGTTTCTTTTTCATACTTGCTTTTATAACATCAAGTAAATATTGAGGGTTATTTTTTACCGTTGACTCAAATGAAAAAATATCACTTATTCCCGCAGGGAAATATTTATGAAATTCAGAAACATAAGAAATGGATTCGAATAGATCTGGTTCATCTCCAATGGGAATTCTACATCCGGGAGAAACATCCTTGTCACTTGAAATTCCCGATTGTGCATGTAAAAAAGGTCGCCCGTTTGAATAATAACAATAGGGAGATTTTATTTTTGAGGTTTCATTTTCTAATACTTCAAGTATTTGTAATGTTAACCCATGGGCCTTTTCAGAATGGCCATACTTTTCATCTTTCAAATAACAATTCACGGCCTCGGCCATTCCAAAAATACCAAACATGCTCAAAAAATTATCTTTTTCAATTAAATTTTCTTTTACCAAAAAAGAGCTTTCAAAAAACCCACTCTCTTCAACTAAAAAACGAGATCTTTCATCTATAATTTCGCTCATGATTTTTACAGCATGGGGAAGCCCTTTCTTTAGGTAGTGATCAAAATTTTGATAAGAAAGGGCCAGGTTTTTAAGATTTAGTCGAATAAGAGTATGGGCACCTCCTCCGATGGGAAGGGCATTATAGCAACTGACAATACCATATTTTGATTTAAAATCTTTTTGATAAATATCATCATTTGCAAAATTAGGAGAGGCCGTTTCAATAACATTTTCGATGGCCTTTAAAAGGAACTTGTCATCTGTCACATCTTTTTTATACTTTAAAGTCAGATTAGGAACTGTATTTTTTAATTCTTTCATTATTGTCAAAATCATTTCACCACACAATGTTCTTTTGGGGCCAATATTGGCATGAACAAAAGAACTTGTCAGTGTTCGATCAATATGAATTAAAAATGACTTTAAAATATCATAAGCATAATCTTCATTTTTGATATAAGGGTTTAAAAGAGTATCTAAATTTCCGAGGTAAACGGGAAAAGATGTTATAGAAGGAACATTTTTATAAAGAATAAGTAACGCATTGCAGGCCTCTAAAAGATTTTTTGGAGGTTCTAAACGAAGAAATTCAGAACCGTTTTCTAAAAATTTCTCGTAGTTGGGAACAATATAACGAGGCTTGTAAGGAGCACTTCCTTCATGAAGATCACAAATAATATTTTCTTTAAAAAAACGTTGGGCCTCCCCACTAAAATTTAAACAATCTAAAGTATTTTCAGCCGACATACCCAATGAATATAATTTTTGGTGATAGGTCAGACTTTTATCTTTTATAAGGGCTAAAATATCAGACATTCTACTCTCCTGAACTAAAATATTAATATAAAACTTTTACAGATATCATTTTTTTAGTCTAACGTAGAAACCCTGGCCCTCTGGGCCAGGTCAGAGGGCAGTGGCTTTGCCATCTGTACGGCTCAATGTTACTCAATACTCTAAGTTGTCCCCACAACGAATGAGTAAGGAGTAACGAATGAGCCGAT
>JAAELK010000456.1 GCA_024226935.1 Desulfobacteraceae bacterium | reverse complement strand
TCATTCTTGAAGCATTCCTCTAGCGTTTCTACCCATTCCCCAATGGATACCCAACCACTCTGAATAATAGCTCCTATATCTCTTCCTAATGCTTGATCCCAAAGAATATCAGGATTCCCCATTTTGACGTCTAGCATCTTCCTTCCCCTTTAATAACTTAGCAACAAATTTAGAAAGACAATCATCACTGCAAAGATCAACCGTCTCGGATGTGCCAAGGAAGAAACCAATGGTTCTTTTCTTGGTCAATCTGTATGGCCATAATAGGCCACTAACACCTGGATCTGCCCTCTTCTCTTTTCCACACTCATCGCATCTCTTTATCTCGATATTTGACATTTTTCCCTCCACTCTTTGACTCGCTCTAAAATATCAGCGCATACAGACTTCCAGGAAAAAATTACTATCATTGTTCCTGCTGTAATTTTCTCAAAACCTTCACTGGCAGTACTGTTAGATATTATCGTATCAAACTCCCCAAGGCTAGAGAACGTTTTTAACTGCGGCACTTTAAACCTCTTTAAGTCTTCACACTCCGAGGAAATGATATTAGCACCACAAGCCAAGGCCTTAACAATCCTATCGCTAAAGATTATATCATCTTGACAAAAGTTTAAAACCCATTTGGCCTGGTTCATTTCTATACGCTCGT
>JAAELK010000455.1 GCA_024226935.1 Desulfobacteraceae bacterium | reverse complement strand
TCATAATGGGGTTTGTTTCCCTGTAATACCTTTTTTAACACGGCTTCTTTTAATTGGATAGAATATCCCATATTTATCACCTCAATGCCCCAAATTTAATTTTTAATTGAGACGACATCTATCCTGACACAGGGGGATATCTCCTGGTCGATGTGATCGAATAAGATAAAAATTTGAGTTTTTATTCTGGCAGATCAAAATTTTTTCTATGGTTTCCATAGAATCTACAAGAATTCTTTTTTGCTCATTGGATAAGTTTTCGATTAAGAAGCTTATTTGTTTGTTAGATACCTCTCGCAAAGAAGAATAAACATTTTGGCCTTCTTGAGTTAAAGAAAGTTTCAGCTTCCTTGAGTCATTGCTGAAACTTCTTTTAGTTAATAAACCCTCTTTTTCAAATTTTTTGAGAATTTTACTTAAATAAGCAGGATCGAGTCCTATTCGATTTACAAGATCTTTGGCGCATATGTTTGAAGTTTTACTAAGCTCGAATAAAATTCTGGCCTGGACTAAAGAATAATTACTGTCAAGAAACTTTTTGCTAATCAACCCGATTGTTAGTGTGTAAAATCGATTGTAAGAACGTATTTTTTCTATAAAATTTGAATTCATTTTTATCCCCTAAAAATTAGTGAACAATTGATTTGACTTAGTCAACTACTTTTTTATAGTTTGCCAATATTATGCCTGAAACTATCAACACAATTGAAATAACCAGGTATTCAGTTAGAGGGTCATCTAATAGAAGTACTCCGAAAAATATGCCAGCCACTGGCATCAAAAAAACGAATGAATGTAATGAGGTTACCCCAAATTTTTGGAGCAGGCTACTCCAGGCAACAAACCCAATAGAAGTGGTTATAATGGATTGATATAAAAGAGCCTTTACAACGGTCATATTAACGAATTTTACCATTTGTAAATCCCAAAAATATCCACATAAAAAGAAAAATGGAATACCAAAAATCATCGGATATAAAGTAATTTGGATAGCGCTAAAATCTGAATTGATTCTTTTCGCATAGACTGCATTGCATCCCCAAAAAAAGACACCAAAAAGAACAAGCATATCCCCAATCCTTAAATTATTTGATACCAGTTGGTTGTCAGATAAAAGGAACAAGAAACCCAAGAGAAACCCCCACCCCTTTTTTAAAAGAAATACGCTCTCCTGGAATAAAATAGTGAGCTAACATCAATACAACAAAAGGCATAAGATTAGTAATTAGAACTGCATGAGAGGCTGTTGTCTTGGTCAACCCAATATAAATGCAGGAAGATTGTATGACAAAAAGCTGAGAAAGCATCAAAAGTTGGAATATCTGTTTTTTGTTTATCTTTAAAGACTGTCCTTTGAATTTTGCCCATAATAGAATAGCAACGGCTGCAATGCTGAATCTTAGTCCGGCTGTGGTAAAGGCACCAAGTCCTGACAGGCTAATTTTTATGGCTACAGTATTAGCCCCGAAAAGCATACATACGAAGGCTGTAAACAAAGACGGGACAAAAGGCATTTCATTCTTTGACATGCCACCCTCCATTTTTTACAGAACGTCATCTTAATTTGTAATTCTTTAAAAGATCAAATAACAACTGAATACATCAATCAATTGACAAATGCAAGTAATTAGTTGAAAAATGCAATTGATTAATATATTTATGGGAAATCGAGTTCCAGTTGGGCCTATGAAGAATAGGTGTAATTAAACATTGGGATAAAAATCCTTCATATGGAGTTTTTCTGAATGATAGGGTTCTATTAAACATGGGTAAAATTCAACATTGGGACGAAAATCCCCATAGGATTTGAATATCCAAACTTAGTTTCCTAAGTTTCCTGCAGGGCAATCGCATGTAACTTTTTATGTATTATTCGATTTTCAGTTACTTCGTCTCAACCCAGCCGCGGAAAGGCAGGGGGATTGCGCTAAATCTCAAGCAATCGTCCTAACTGCTTGAGAAGCGGAAATGACCGAATCCTTCTATCCTGAAGATATCAGCCATTTACGCCGCTCCACCCCCTCACCTTGCCGCGGCTTAGCTCTGGCGGGTTCACAAAAAGGAACCGATGTCAGATACAAGACTAACTCTTTGATATTAAAGAAGATATTTTTATCTAGACTTTTAGGTGCTTCCATGATAAGCATTGGTAATAAAAACGAGGAGTTACCAATGACTGAAAAAACAATTGATTCTTTTTTTGGAAAAATTCAAGACCATCGACATCATAATAGACTTCATAAATTAATAGATGTCATTATTATCGCAATCTG
>JAAELK010000454.1 GCA_024226935.1 Desulfobacteraceae bacterium | reverse complement strand
TTCCGGTGTAAGTGCTTTGCCTTGAGCCATGTCAGCGCCCCCTCTTTAAATAAACTCCGGGAGCGATCATACTACATGATTTTTGCAAAAGTATCAAGTCATATGACCAGCACTATAATCATAAAGGAAAGGCCCTATGTTATGCGTTGTATTCATTTTGTACGACCTTTTTTCAATGCGGTGCTGACCAGCATCGAGTGCCGTGCGAGCAAACGCCAGTTTGATTGTGCGGTGGGAGATTGTCCGGTCCAGTTACTGATTCTGGCGCATGGCGCCGGGGACAGGAACTGGACGAAGTCAGCACCGCATTCACGGCGGCGTTCAGCCGCCGTGCACACGAAAAATCACCGGCTTGTCCGTGTGCATTTTTGTTGTTTTACAACCGCTAAAAATAGCTTAACCCTATCTCCAATTTTTTGGATAGGATCAGTGCATTGCTTAATCACCTGTCTCTTCCAATTTTTCAAAAAGAAATTTGCTTATCCACCAAATCGATTGGCCAAAATTTGAAATCAGTTGTTCGCCCTGTCTTATAAACCCCCTGTGTCAGGATAGATGTCGTCTCAATTAAAAATTAAATTTGGGGCATTGAGGTGATAAATATGGGATATTCTATCCAATTAAAAGAAGCCGTGTTAAAAAAGGTATTACAGGGAAACAAACCCCATTATGA
>JAAELK010000453.1 GCA_024226935.1 Desulfobacteraceae bacterium | reverse complement strand
TCATAATGGGGTTTGTTTCCCTGTAATACCTTTTTTAACACGGCTTCTTTTAATTGGATAGAATATCCCATATTTATCACCTCAATGCCCCAAATTTAATTTTTAATTGAGACGACATCTATCCTGACACAGGGGGTTTATTAATACTTAGATTTATGTCATTTAAAGAAAATACTAATTCTTTGGTATCAACCCATTGATCAATTTTAAGCATTATCACTTCAGGTGTCTCAAAAATCGTTGTAGCATACTGTGTAGGCCGCAAAAGGCTCAAAAAATAATCCGCATATTCCAAATTACCCAGGGAAGTAAACTGATTATTATAAAACCGAATTCCACGTTTCGTCAGCAACACTACACAGGGTGCCTTTGGCTTAGCATTAATATCACCGTTGATTACGTTCAGGGTGTTAAACCCAGGATAAAAAAAGAACATGGTTCCGGGAAGACTGTACACATCAAAATTTTGAATTTCCCAATCTTTCTTGGCCAAAGAAAGTTTCAATGCCTTGGATGCTTTTAAAGGGATGTTGTCATGGTTCATGACTAATGTTATGTGACTGTGTTGGTTGAAAAAATTACCTGCAACAAGGATCAAACAAAACACGAATGCAAGAAAATTAATAAATTTTACTATACCCCTTTGATGCTTTATTAAATATGTGACTTTGTCAACCAGATAAAACAAAGCATATCCGAACATTATATAAAGAAAGGTTATCAACAGGTAATAGTGGCGTATGCATAGATTCATTTTCGGTTGTAATGGCTCCCAAGTGTTCACGGGTAACGCATATAAAATAAAAACAGAGAGTGCTCCAAACGTCAGTGATAATGCAAGCATATTTTTTTTAAAAACAGCAATGATAATTCCCATGAATCCCAAAATACAAATAATTTTAGCAGTAGCAAAAAAACCAAGTGTACGGGGAAGTCGCATTAAAAAATCAATAAATGTTTTAAAAATTGGTACTGTCGGGTCAGACATACCCTTACTAAAAATTATTTTATATCTGATTAAAGGGTCACTAAAAACATACCAATTGGCTAATAATTCACATCCTATAAAACATAAAAAGATAAAAGAAAATATCATTGTGTATTTTAATCGTCGACATATCAAAATTTCAGCAATGGGTAATGTAATAAGAAATACTGAATTGGGCATCCTGGTTAAATATGCCCAGAAAGCAAAAAAAGCACTGGCAAATAAATAATAAAAGTATTTATGATCATCTTCTGATAATTTTAAGGCTGCGAAAAAAAAGAGCACTGCTAAAAGGTTAAAAGCCGTGCATGGAATATCTGGCATTGTCATTGAAGAATAATAATTCAAATGATAGTCACTGATGCATACAATAAAAGAGGCAACGGCGGCCCTTAGTGAATTGGACAATTGATACGATAAAATAAAAACGACAGCTACCCATAGCAACCATGTCAGTAAAGAAAACAAATAATAGGAAAAAAGTGAAACACCAAATATTTTATTAATCAACCACATGGGTAACAGACACCCATAACGAAAGGTAAAAAAAGAAGCTGAGAATGTCTTAAGATCAAGGTTGGTAGAAATATAATAAAGTCCAGTATCATCACTGTGAAATGGATATTTTATAAAAACGAGCCAGGACACAAGCCCCAAAGCCATCATTGCCCAAAAAACAATTTGGGTTCTTTTAGTGTTTTCATCAATAGTAAAAAACATTATCAATTTTTCCTTAATTGATCAAAAGATAACTATATGCCATTTTTAATTTTTTGTTTCCACGCCAGAATAAAAAGATAGCGACCATAAAGAAAATACTCCCTGCTAGCACAAATGAAATTCGCAACCCAAAATCTGCTGGGATAAACGATATTACAACATGATTTTTCCCGGAGGGGACAACAACCGCCATAAAATTGTGATTGGCTCTTCGGATGTCAACAGGTTTTCCATTTACAGCTGCTCGCCAACCCAGATCATAATTTTCAGAAAAATATACAATACCAGGTTGATCGCCGCAATCTACAGATAATTCCAGATAATTGTCATTTTGGCGAGTTTGATAATTCAATTTTACAGCTTTTTGATTATGTGCGTTAAAATCTTCAAGGTCTTTATTAAAAATCAACTTCTCCCATATCTTAAAATCTTTATTCTGCAATCGTTTCACTGTCGGTTCCCCTTCGGGAACAACCTCAAAATTTCTATACAGCATGAACCGACTCAGACTGGTATCGCGTCTTAAGATATTACGCTCCTCATCCATATCGTAACCAAAACAAAACAAATCCAAGAAGCGCTCTGATGATACATATTCGAAATGCCCGCCGTTCCCAGGGGTTGGATCATCCTTTGGTTTAAATGCAAAATACAGATCTAAAAAGCTCTTCGGCCTAAACCCATTCACACCAACAAGACTTGGAATTTTATATACATTAGGAATATGCGTATAAGTCCATTTAGCACCAATACCAAGGAAAGCAGTTGCCTGGGGGAGACGATAGTTTTCCAAATCGATTTTGGGCGGCGTTTTTATATTCATTTTTTTTACAAACTCTTCCCTTGATATATCCATTTCCTGATCAATAAAGGGAGTGGCTATACCATCCATAGTTATAACAACACCATCAACACTAAAATTGGTCTTGTTATCTGTCATAATATGCGGCCGAACTTTAATCTGACCATTTACTGGATTAGACATCGTGTTGATTTCCATCCATTCCCAATCGTTTGATCCTGAATTAGGAACAGACAACACAAGTTTTTGGTAATCGCCCAACGCCAATCTTATATTTTTTGAATCTATTGTTTTGACCCAAGCCCCAAAGCTTATTTTCCTGGTTTTGGATGATGGTATTGTTACATCCTGATAAATATTGCTCCAATTATGACTCGCTGAGATTGAAACTGCACTTTTGGACTTATACCGACCCCTTGTCCTTTCTGTTTGAACCAAATTCAAATTCCAGTCAGCAGGTTTATTTCCAGCCCATATTTCCATATTTCCATTATTGCAAAAATTTATTCCATCAAATACAGGATCTGAATACTTGCCTGTTAATTCATCATAAAAAGACTCCAATTTATTCGGATATTGAAGCTGATCTTTATACCAAAAAGCGTTGCAGACATTATTCATATTTATCCGACTGAAAGAGAAAATATCAATGAATGTGATTGCCAGCAACACAATAAAAAAAGGTTTAATGGTCATGCGTTTTGATTTAACAGCAAAAAGCATAAAGATGAAACTTATGAGGATAAAAAAGGATCGGATAAACCCTGTAAATAGGATCAATATCCTCTCATTATCAGAACATTTTGTAGAAAGCCCTTGATCAAACAATATACATAAACCTACAGCAAATAAAACCGGAACCAAAAATACCAAAAAAGAATTCCAGCCTTTAAGTTTTAAAAATTTTGAACTAAGAAGTATTATGGCAGACCCGAAAATGCATGCCAATAAGTGGGCGAGAATATATTCACTATTTCCAGAGAGTGTATTTCCCTTACTGGTATATATACCTAAAATAATAGTCAAAAGAGACAAAGGTACAATGGTATAAAAACAGATCTCAATTTTTGAGTTATTAAACACATACTGATGGATTTTATTCCCATAAATAATAAATACACCAAGGCTAATAATAATAACCAAAAACAAGATTTTGTAAGATACCTGGGTCAACACGGTTAAACTCGCTGCAAAACCGGAAAATGAAAAACAAATAAATAAGAGGCCTGTAACCATGAGCCATTTATATGATTGTCTTTTCTGAATATTTTTTTCCAGAGCTTTTCCTCCCAAAGCGATTACCACAACAAACGGAAAAACCAAAACAATTTTTAATAGAAATGCATGATAGTTCGGATAGATAAAATAATATAAAACATCTGCAACAGGTCGGATTGCTAAGCAGAAGCAAATAGACAATAAAAGAACAATTGTCCAAAATACCTGCCGCCCTCTAATATGCATGATCCCATATATAGTCAGCAACGCTGGGATAACCCCCAGATACTCCAATGAAAATGCATATGGAGGAGAGCTCATAAAGGTCAAATAATTGTATCCAAAAAATTTAAATGGAAAAACTTCTGGGACACCCATATTGAGCAGATAATAAAAATTATTTTTCCCAAGAGTTAAAAGCCATAGCAAAGATTTTTCAACAATTCTATCGCTCCCGCCTCGATCTGAAATTAGAGGTATAAGTCTAAATGCACCAAAAAGCATTGAAGTAACAAGAGCGGTCACCCAAACCACGGTATTTTTTTTCCAGGAATCCCTAGCTATTTCTGCGGGCCAGTATCTATACACTGCAAAAAGAACAAGCATCAACATCAACATAAATGAGCGAATTATATGACATCCAAATATAATATTTACAAAACAAAAGACCAGGAAGACATAAGTAAACACCGATGAATGTCTGTAAGATGTCCAAATAATATAAAGTGCCCAGGTTGCAAAAAAATATCCAAAATAAAACGGAAACATGTTCATGGCAAATATGGCGTACCCGCCAATCTGTAAAACTACAGCACCAAGCAAAGACCACTTTTTGCTGTTGGTTTCTTCTGTAAGAAACATATATGTAAAGCAACCGGTTAGCCCCTGCATAAAAAAACAAATCAGAGAAAACCCATCAAAAAAGAATTTTTCCGGAAAACTAAATAAAAGCCAATATATCGGCGCATACATGAAGTTATAATTGCTGGAAGAAAAATCAACTCCCCCCATTAAATATCTATTCCAGGGCAAAAAATTGCCTTCAAGCCAATAGCTTTGCCCCATAATTAAGTTAGGAAAAATATAATAGTAATTATCAGTACTGGCAATAAGAACTTTATTGTGAATAAAATAGGGTAAAAAGAAAATGAAAGCGATTAAAAAGAACAAACAAAAGATAAGTTTATTTGAAAGTTCCTGCTTATAATACGATTGTTTTATTTCTGAAACTGATGGCATTTTGTCCTCTATAATAGATTGCTCAGGATATTGAAGTTGAGTTTTGAACCGTTCCCGCAATGAGAAGAATTATTCCGAGCCCACAAAAAATAATCCCTGCTAACTTAAGCGTCCCTATTTCTTCTGAAAAGAAAAAAATCCCCAATATAATAGATATAATGGTACCTAAAATCATAAAAATAGGTCCTGCAGAAGAGACAGGCATCAATCTTAGGGAAATACATGATAATAAAACCATAACAGGATAACAAACCACTGTAACATAAAAAAAAACAGATCTCAGAAAATAAGACCCCCATAGAAGCGTCGGCTCAAAGGAAGGCATATTGACCATGAGCTGTTTTAATGAATAATAAGATCCTGCGAAACAAGCCGACCAAAAAACAATAACAAAGATGCGAACCGACATGGAGAATTCTCCTATATAGTTATTTATTTGGTTTCATTGAGGTTGTAATTTTTTTTATCTGCTCTGCAATAAGACCTGCCGCAAATATCGGCACACTGGAACAAATGGTCAATGCGGAAGTCAACCTGAGAAGTTGCAAATCAAAAAATAGATAATTTAAAAAGCCTAAGCCTACTCCCAAGAGAGCATTCAAAACAGCTAACAGCAAGAACAATTTGATCGGATTATAATGAAGTATTGCCTGAACAATAATTTGAGCGGCTCGTAATGTATCCTTAAAATGCTTGACTTTAGTCTTCCCGATACGTTTATGATAGTCAATTGGAATATATTTTACAAAATAAAAATTCAAGAAAAAAATTAGAGTAATTGTTGTAGTAAAAGAAAACCCGGTACACATATCATCTCGATACTTCAGAATTACATCTTTTCTAAATATTCTCAATCCAGAGTTTATATCATCAATTTTTCTACCCGAGGCATACTGGGCAATCTGGTTAAACATAAATCTTGCGAGACTTTTAAAAAATCCGCGTTTTATCTCCTGTCCGGTCCGAGCCCCAATAACCATATCGTACTGGGGATAGTATTCCAATAGGGATAAAATATCCTTCACCGGATATGAACCATCCGAATCGATAATCGCAATGCAATCATACCGGGCTTCAACAATTCCATCAAACAATGATTTACCGTAACCCAGATTCTCAACATGACTGATAACTTTCAGATTTTCGCATTCTAGGGATTTAAGTATCTCAAGACTTTTATCCGATGATCCATCATCAACAGCAATAATTTCAAAATCAATTTTGTTTAAAAATGTCATTTTAATTTCATCTATAACATTTTTAACTGCATGTTCTTCGTTAAACACAGGGATTACAACACTTAACATTCTCTATCCTCCATATGACCAACCTGTTTATTTGCACAAACCACAAGTGAAAGACCAATCAGATCTTTACAAAAAACATCAAACAATTTAGTAATCGGTATCAAACACGAGTCAAAAATCTTCACAAGTCCAGAGGTTTCATTCGAATTTAAGACATCACGTTTCTTGGGTGAACGATTTAAAAAACCTGCCAATACCCAGCCCAAAATACCCGGAAAATTAAAATATTGTACTGATTCAACAGCCCATCCTGCCTCCCTAAGTAACTTCTTCACAGCAGCGTGATCATACCGTCTATAATGCCCTGCTTCTTTATCTAATATATTAAAAATCATAGGTACTGCAGGCACAACAAGAACAAACCGACAACCTTTTCCAACCATATCAAATAATTTTTTCAAACATGCCTTATCATCTTTAATATGCTCCAACACATTCATACAAAGAATTGTATCAGGACAAAATTTTTGGATTTCAACAAGACTTGTCTCTGGTTTTCCAAGGTCAAAATGCATAACTTTATACTTTTGAGATTGTATTTTAGCTTTCAATTTTTTAACAAACGTAAAATCCACATCGGAAGCCAAAACCATTTTACCGTCTTCAAGCATTTTTGTGCAATATTGTCCAAAACCAGAACCTATTTCAAAAACTTTTAAACCAAGTTGATGCCTAATCTGACTATAAATATAATCATGATATGCTAGGGCCTGTTCAATTGCCCCCCCCATTGTTTTCCTGCCAATTTTTGCATCTTTGCTCATAGTTCGACCCAATATTTATTTACTGCGACCAAGTTTAGAAAGACCTAAAAATAGGAGAAAGCCTTTCAACAATTCACTGATATCTCTGAAGGATTTCATTTTACGAATAAATTTTAAGATGGTCTTCGGTCTAAGATAGAAACGACGATAAGCCAATCGAATAATGCCATCTAACTCTTTTGCGTCTAAATACCCCTCTGGCACATATGTTATATTACTCATCCCTTTAAAAGACTTTGAAAGAAAAGTACCATGTTGGGTTGCAATATCATAAAATTCTGTACCATATCTTGGATGGGCAGCATAAAAAACAGCGTACATCGGTTCAATTTCGATTGCAAAGTTGATTGTCTTTTTTGCTTTCTCTGGAGTTTCAGACGGAAGCCCAAGAATAAATGCCGCACGGGTTTCCAAACCAATCCGATTTGCCGCGGCAAGAGCATCACGTGCCTGTTGCAAAGTAATCCCCTTTTTTATCTCATCTAAAAGATCCTGATTCCCGCTTTCAATACCCACAAATATAGACCAACATCCAGCATCATAAACCATCTTCAACATTTCTTCATCTACATGATTTACCCTGCCAGAGGCAGTCCAGGTAAATTTTAATTTCTTTTCTTTCAACAAACTTGTAAATTCTATTAACCACTTTTTGTTCAATAAAAAAGTATCATCCCAGAAATTAACCTCATTAACTCCATATTTATTCTGGAGTATTTCCATTTCTCTAACAACTCTTTCCGGAGACTGCCTTCTAAATTTCGGCGCACAATAACCGGCCTGAAAACAAAATTTACATTTTCTCCACACACACCCCCGTGAAGTGATCAATGTAAAGTAAGGATAATTTTTATATTGGAGCGGAAGCGGTCGATATAATGTAAAATCATATAAATGCCACGCAGGCATAGGTATTTTATCCAAATCATCTAACAATTCAGGAGGGTCATTGATAATAACCTGTCCAGTTTTTGACCTATAACACAATCCATTCAACTGGGATAACTTTTCAGGATCTTTCAACGCTCTGAAATATTTTTTTATACTGGTATCAACTTCCCCATATAACACATGGTCGACACCAGGCATTGCATCTAAAATTTCATTATAAAAATACGTAGCATGTGGCCCGCCAAGCAGAATCGTTACACCAGAAAGTTTTGCTTTAATTGCAGATGAAAGTTCATTTGCAAATTCAGAGTAGTTGGTCAAAACACTCAAACCCACTACATCCGGAGCAAATTCAGAGATATTTTGAACTGTTTGATCAATACTTAATTCCATGGCAGAAGCATCTAAGATTGATACATTATGATCGTCTTCCTCCAAATAAGAGGCAATATATCCAATCCCCAAGGGGGGAGTATGACCAAATCTAATTTTTTGTTTAACACCATATGCCTGTGAAATAAAATTTGAAGGAGGAAGCACCAACATTATTTTCATTTTTCGATTCTCCTTGCGCTAGCACGCCAACTAACACCTTTATAAGCGCTGATATGAACTTCCTCAAAATTATTTGAAAACCACTTTTTCATTCTATCTAAACGGATAAAATCAACTTGAGGCGCATTCAGCTTATCAAACACATTAAGTGCATTCCGATAAAAAGTCATTTTTCTAAAATTTGAGAAATATTCATAATAAGGTAGACTGTTTAGAGGAAAAAGATATAACGTGTAGATAGGCAAATACATAAAAGCCGTAATCATTTTTGATATAAAAAGCAAAGAGTTACGTTTCAACTTGGTCAAAAACAATTTCCGTATTGGCTCAACTCCATATTGTACCAAATTATTTCCTTCTTCTGAGTAAACCCAAATAATGATCTTCCCACCTGGCTTTACATGTTTTTTCAAATTTTCGATTGTTTTTTCAGGATTATCCGTGTGGTGTATGACACCAATAGAAAAAACAACATCGAATTGTTTTCCCAGATCCATGGTGGCAAGATCATCTTCGATGAAGTTGACATTTTCAAATTTCAAATTTCGTTCTCTTGCGATATCTGTGGTATTAAGATCAACTGCAGTTATGAATTTTGCATAGGGAGCAATAAAAGAAGTATGCTGTCCACCACCGCAGCCACACTCCAATACCTCTTTACCCTTAAAATCGTTCTCCAAAGTATTAGGAAAAATCCAATCTCTGAAAAGAAAAAATTCGTTATCACTCAAAAGAGACCATTGCTCATGCCACTCTGACTGTCTTTTCTGCACTTTTATTTTCTGCATTTTTGAGCACCTTTTGTCTATATACATATTCATTGAACGCATTAAATTCATTCCTTCCGTCATTTTTAATCCAATGACCAACAGGCGCGTTGAATCCGCTTTTCTTTTTTTCAAAAACAAAATCAGGAATGACCCCTTTCAAGGCCTTTTTTAGTATATACTTTCCATCAAAGCCCTTCAGTTTTATATCTGACGGGATTGATGCCACAAATTCTGCCAATTCAAAATCAAGATAAGGGCATCTTGCCTCGATACTGTGTCTCATTGAGGCTCTATCCACTTTTACAAGGATGTCATCATGTAACCAAGTCATACAATCAACATAAAGGTTTCTATCAAGCCCATCTAATCCTTCAGCTTTTTCATAGTATTTTTGGAAAATTTTAAATGGATCTGTATCATAAACAAGTTCTTTATGCTCAACTCCCAAAATCTGGACCCGTTCTTCCGGTCGAAAATTAAGCCGCCAACAATAATGAGCTTCATCAATGTTACCCATCGAGCCATAAAAAAATTGTCTGGTTTTATATTGCCAGTTTAATTTTTTAGTCCCATTAAAAATCTGTAGATTTGAAAAATAACGCTTTAAAAAACCAGGAAAATGTCTTGCGATTCGATAATATTTATCAGCCTTATACGTGACATATCCGGCAAAAAGCTCATCAGCACCATCTCCAGAAAGTGCAACTTTAACGTGATCTGATGCAAGTTTAGATACCAAAGATGTCGGTATCAAAGAGGTGTCCGCAAACGGTTCACAAAATATGCTGACTGCTTTTTCTATCATCAATAGGTTGCTCTTTTTGACATTACAAATTTCTCCGTGATGATGGGAACCAATCCAATTAGCAACCCTATCTGCATCGGGCAACTCATTATATGAATCAACATCAAATCCGATACTGAATGTATGCAATGGACCAGAATGATATTGTTTCATTATACTAACAATAGATGTAGAATCGATTCCTCCACTTAAAAAGGCACCAACAGGAACATCTGAAATCATTCTCCTTTTTATTGATTTCTCCAAATAATCTAATAATTGTTGAGCAATTTCATCTTCAGACGCTGTCGTTTTATTACAAAATTTTTGAGAATAATCCCAATAGATTTCTTTTGTTATCCTTTCTCCCGAATTAGAAATTTTCATCCACGAGGCCTGTTCCAGCTTGAATATTCCTTTATAACAGGTCATTGGACTTAAAATATATCCCAAGGCCAGATAACAATTTAGTGCTTCCATGGAAAATACTTTAGGGATATTTTTCTCACAAAGCAGGGCTGACAATTCTGAGGCAAAAGAGAATCCACCCTTTCTATCAAAATAATAATATAACGGCTTCTGACCAAAGCGATCCCGGGCAAGAAAAAGCTCTTTTTTAAAATTATCCCAAATCGCCAATGCAAACATGCCATTAAATTTTTCAAGACATTTTTCACCCCATAAAATATATGCTTGAAGCACCACCTCTGTATCCGAAGAAGTATTGAAATGAATACCTAACCGAATCATTGAATCTTTAAGGTTTTGGAAGTTATAAACTTCACCATTGTAAACAATATAATATCTACCATCCGATGAGTTCATGGGCTGCGCTGCTTTTTCTGACAAATCAATAATGGACAAACGGCGATGACCAAGACAAATTTGATTCAACAAAACTACATTACCATCATCAGGCCCTCTGTGGTGCATGCGCTCACACATACGTGCTACCACTTTAGCGTCTGGCTTTTCCGACCAGTTAAGTTGCCCGGCTATTCCACACATCAATTTTCACCTATCAATTAGTATTATAATATTTCTTCAGGAGTATTTGAAAAGGACAAGATTTTTACATCTTATGCGGATCACGTTTTTCCTTTAATACATCTATTCTACGTGAAGCAAAGTCGCCAAGCGGAATATCATGCATCCCTAATTGTTTACAAATTCGATCCAACCTATTCATTCTCACTGGTTGGTCAATATATGGATGTTCACTATACCAAAGATCAGTTGGAATAAAATAAGGATGTTTTTTATAAATATCATTTTTATCTTCTTTAAAACAAATATTATACTTCTCAGGATTTCGATAATATTCGCTTCCAGCGGGTAGGATTAAAGTATTGATTGATTCAATTTTGTCTATTGAATCCTTGGCAAAAATAAGATTGTCTATGATTTCATCAATATCCTTTTCTGTTTCTCCTGGCTCTCCTATAACAACATTTACTGTGGTATAAATACCCGCATCTTTAGAGTTTTTCAGATTTTGAAACACCAAATTCATATTATACCCTTTATTTAAAAGGCGAATAGTTTTATTAGACCAACCATCCACTCCGAAACGAAGATGGCGAAATCCTGCTTTGGCAAGGTGTTTAAGATATTCAGATGTGTTTTTTTTGTGAATTCGAAGTTGTCCAACCAATTGAAGAACTAATCCTCTTTTTATAATTTCTGCGCATATTTGATAGAGGTTTTCAGGATCTCCATTTACATCGCTTTCATTAAAGTGAAACGTATGAAACCCTTTTTGATACATAAATTCAATTTCGTTTACTACATTCTCTGGAGAACGCATTCTAAAATCAAAACATTCTGCGCAAAAACGGCATTTCCCCCAGCGACATCCGCGGCTTGCAGTAATAGGGATCAAATGATTCCGAGTAAAACTCTGATACAAAGTGGTATCAATCCACTGGTATCTAGGAAAATCGATTTCATCCAATTTTTGTAATAATGGAGTCCCGGTCCACACCCTGTCCTCTGAATCATTACGAGATAACACGCCTGGCAAATCTTTAGGATTATCTCCCAAGAGAAGAGATTTTACTAATGGGGCTAATGTTAATTCGGCCTCTTTTACAACCATGTAATCGAAATCATTAAATAAATTGGGTCCAATATTATGATAAACACAATCATATCCCCCAACAATTATAATAATATTTGGATTTTTTTTTCGAATCTCTCTTACAAACCGTTTTGACAGACAACGATTATTCCCATTTAATGAAAGACCTAATAGTCTCGGTGATGCACTTATAATTTTTTCAATCAGTTCGGATAGATCTGGCTGAAAAAAATCTATAAGTTTATCTTCTGCCCAATACTCAGTATTTATATTATCCCATGGGTCTTTTAATAGCTTCCCGGCAGATGTTGTTGGTAAAGAGGCATTTTCAAGAAGTCGTGCCGAATGGAACTTATGATATAAAATAATATTTGTATCAAGAGTTTGAAAGTTAATATCGATGGTTTCAAGAATATTATGCACATAACCTAAGCCATTTGGCATCATAGGCATATACCGTGGTGGCAACTCAAGAAGAAGAAAATCAAGATTTGGCTGGATTACAATATCCGGAATATCAATGGGATATAAAGACTCCTCGAATAAATTTAAAACTGAAGTTATTTTAGGTTTTAATCTTGGTATTTTTTTAAACAAAAGATTTGCACTACGACGAGCAAAAGGATTTTTTAATACTATTTTTTTCATTTGATCTAACATATTAAATTTCCTAAAATTATGTTTATAAAGACTCCATATATGCTATTGAATTACAAAATACGATTGGGTTTCCATATCTATCAAAAAATTTTCCGTTGGGCCCATTTAGTGGACAAGACAATAGTTTTCCAACAATATCTATGACGTTAAAGGGACTATCGGAACTTCCGGAATTCATTTCTGTTTTTGCTTCCCCGGGGTCAATCACATTAATCTGAACCAACTTATCAGGAAATGCAGTTAAATATTCTTCCGCAAGAGCTCCCCCTAAGCTATTCAAAGCGGCTTTAGATACATTATACGGACCATACCCAGGCGTAAACGCCCACCCTGCCGCAGAAGACAAAAAAACAATTCGCATTGAATTATTATCCAGCATCAAGTTTGAGGCATGTCTTGTACATAATAAAGCACCACCAACATTTGTTTTAAATCTGGTTTCCCATTTTTCAATGGACTCTTTGTGCAGGGGTCTTTTTTTTAGCATATCCCCCTGGGGAATAGCCGCTGTATAAACCATACCATAAAGCCTTCCACCTGAAACACTTGTCAAAATATCAACAGATCTTTTTACAGATTCTTCATCGATTACATCCATAGCCAGAGGAACACATAAATCAGAATTTATACCATGGGATTCAATTATTTTTTTTGTTTCAAGAAGTTTACTCTCTCTTCTTCCTGAAATAAAGACCTTTGCATCAGACGCAGCTAAAGCAATTGCAATGGCTCTGCCATATCCTGTCCCAGCCCCAATTATCCAATATTGTTTATCTTTAAAAAATGAAGAAATCTGAGAAGAAAACTCATACTCCACACCCTCTTTTTTCCCCAACAAATTCATAATTTTTTTAAGTTTACCTTTCATATTAATTATCATCCGATTTATACAAATTTTCTTAGTTTGCGTTTAAATTTGGCGATATAAAATTTAATTTTATTAATCAAATTGATTTGCACATCTTTATCTTGGTTATTTACTTTTTTTATCAACAACCCTTTAATAAACTCCAAGTTTTTTGAAGAAGGGTAAACGCTGAAACGATCTCTATCAAATAGTTCCCCAATCTTTACAGCATAGTAAGTACCTTTAACCGAAAAAATATTAAGGCCTTTAAAATTTTCTATAACAGGATGAATAATTGCCTTCTGATATTCCATTGTCTTATCAAGATTTTGTATTTTCCATTCCCCCAAATAATTCTGATTAATTAATAGATCAAATTTTTCTTCAGTTGAAAGCACTCTTCCTTCTCGAATTTCCCTTATTGCTGAATTCTCTACTAAGGGTTTTTTCCGCCCTGTTTGAAGTGTCTCCAAAGCTGTACTTGACATGTGTCTGCCATCATGCGGTCCAAGGTAGTTTCCCTCCCCAGCCTGGCCAGGATGCCACACATGGTATAAAAATTCTTTTTGATGCCAGACTTCTATTCTTCCTATATTCTTCAAACGAAAGGTCAAGTCATATGGACCGCAAATATGACCAAGATAATCAAGATGTTCATCAGCACCGCCAACGCTTATAATATCCTCTCTTGTTGCACACATACATGCACCATAATTTCTTGTGTGCAAGGGATCTTGAAAATCAAGGACGCCAGTTGTTTTTCCATTCTCAATATTTATACAGCCTTCGCCTATGACATCATCTATTGATGGAAAGTTAAATGGATGGAAATCATGGCGAACATTTCGAAATTGATCCATATGAAGTACGATTGATTCATCCTTATTAAATTCTTCTATAACAGATTCTAATAACGAATTATTGACTATGGCATCAGAATCACCAATAAGCAAAATCTGGCCTCTACTGAACGCTATCCCAATATTATACATAAGATGCTTATGGTAATATATATCTTCAGGCATCTCCATGACGATCCATTGATCGATTGCTGGATAACCCCAATTTTCCAGGGATTCATCCAAAAGATTTTTCTGAACCTCTGGCACCCCACTATAATATTCAATCCAGATTATTTCATATTCATTTCTCGGAATACTTTGGTTCTTTAAATATTCTAAAATATGAAAGCTTTCTCTGCAATTCCAATCAAGAAGGATTAATGAAATCCTCGGCGATACTAATTTTTCATTGAAATACTCATATCTCATAATCAGTTCCTAAGTGGTTTAGGTAACATCATTTTTCCACATCATTTTAGGCTTGGAAATCATCTTCACTTTTATCCGACTCATTTCTTTTTTCATTTCCCTTAGCTCTTCTTTTAACTTAGAAAACTCTTTCTGAGTATGGGTGAGTTCTTTTTTCCTTTTCCCTTGCTCTTCTTTTAACTTAGAAAACTCTTTCTGAGTATGGGTGAGTTCTTTTTTCCTTTTCCCTTGCTCTTCTTTTAACTTAGAAAACTCTTTCTGAGTATGGGTGAGTTCTTTTTTCCTTTCCCTTTGCTCTTCTTTTAACTTA
>JAAELK010000452.1 GCA_024226935.1 Desulfobacteraceae bacterium | reverse complement strand
CCATTCTTGTACGGCTAATACAAAAAAATAGGAAAATGGTCATGTCCACTCCTTAATTTCAAGACTTAAAATTTTCATTATAATTCAAAGGCACCGATACTTACTGTTGATGCGAAGTACGCGATATCCTGATGAACCTAATTTAATATCAAAGACCAGATATATTACAAAAAGTAATAATGTAATTGCAATTAATATTGTTGCAAAAGTAACAGCAGTAGATACACGTCCTCCTGCAATATCAACTGAAAGCGCAATACCCATTGCGCTACCTAATCGTCCAAAGCCCATATTAATAGTCATGGCTAGAGCAAGTTCATAACCTTTAAACCATTTTACAATTATCCGTGTCCCAACAACGCAAATAACTTCGAATCCTGTTCCAAAAAACACTCTTCCCATAATCATCCAGTTTAATATGGTAGAACGATCAGTTCCAAAGGAGTCTGCAGATGCCAATGTGGAAATTACTCCACCGAATACAGCCATACCACCGAATATCAGACCAGCAACTGTAATACCCCACTTATCAAGTATAATGCCACCAAAGATAATCATGCCGAACATATTAGCAATTGTCGTTAAGCCAATTATTCGTCCAAATTCTTCACTGGTAAAGCCATATTCGATTTCCATTAAACCTTTTAAGCTTCCGTAAAAATCTTCAAACCAATATGTACTAAATACTAATCCACCAATTAATATGAGAACCATCCATCGTATTGCGGCTGAATCTTTAATCGTTTTATTATTGGTTTTAGTCATAATTTTATTGTAAGAATCCTTGCGAAATTACAGGGATCAATGGTTGAAAAAAATAATTTTACACAGGACTAATATACTATTAGCGATATATTAGCATAAGCTTTGGAAAATGATAAAGCATTTTTTTGTAAGGTTGTCGGGTTAAGCACCTTCTTGGGTAGATATCGTTTGCCTTGATCATCTTCAAGTATCTGGACTTGGTATTCAGTCATCCCGCCCCTTTAAATAGTGGACTATTTATTTTTAACTTGCTGCCTAACGCAAATTGAATAAAGGGGAAGTAAAAGATAAATTTCTAAGCTGCCTATACGGCAGGTAACACTCCGGCAGCGGCAACTCCGGCCCTCCCATTTTCTAAGCTGCCTATACGGCAGGTAACAGGAGTTAATTCATCAAAACAACTTATTAAATCAATGGATTATCTGTTTTATTCCAGTTTTACCAATAATTTTATTGCTTTTTAAACTATCCGATTTTATTACGTTGTGGGTCTAGTGATTCTTGAATTTGAAACTATTTAAAACACCCATTGCTTTTTCAATGAATGCAGGATCTCTATTTTCCGGATAATATCGGTGTGAATATATGATGCTGACTCCGATGGTCCTGTCTTTCGGCATTGCATAATTAAGTGTTAATGCTTCAAGGATCATAATTGTATCTTTCGGGTTTCCTGATCTCTTAATGGCAGCACTATCCTCGGTTACCATGTGGGATTTGATGCAGTCGGTCCCATTTACCATGTTGGAAGTTACATCATGTCTGATTATCTTAAAGCGTTTTGGATCAGCTTTTTTTATTTGATTTTCCTTGATTATGTGAACAAATTCATCCTTTGTCTTGAACTCAGGCAACCTGAAGGGTATTATTTGGATGGCAAATGTTTCATCTGTTGTATCACCAAATTTTCCAAGGGTTAACTGGTAGGCGTCTTTTTGAATAATCAACCATCCTTCTTCATTTGGAGGCATCAGAGAATAATGTTTTTGGAAGATTCGTTTTGGAGGGATTTGAACCTCCGGCAGGGATGGCTGCATGAAAGTACAGGAACTGATAACCAGAGCAGTACAAAGTATTCCAAACCACTGTAATAGTTTCATCTGTTTTCCTTTTTGTCAAGTTGCATAAAAGTTATCTAAAAGGATCTTTTTTACTTAACAAAACAATGTTCATTGTCAGTTATTATACTATTGGACAAATAGCAAGAAAATGAAAGCTTTTTAGTAAAGTTTATTGTAAGTTCAATGGGTGGAGTTATCTGCTTTTAAGTTACTGATATTGGGATTAAGTATGAAATGGAAAGAAAGAAAGTGGATTATCGCATAGGTGTACAATCAATTGCTTTTAATTGCATAAGAATAGTTTTTCTGTTTTTTTGGGGGGATCGTGCAGTCTAAAAAAGGATTTATCAAAAAAAAGTGAAAAGATAGACATTATACTGCTTCAAAATATTGCGTAATCAATTGAAAAAATACAAAATTTACGGGTTTGAACGTAAATATTCGGGTTAGTAAAGTTTTTATCAAATTTTTAAAAATAGTTCGGGACACGAGTAAAATGATTTGATATTAAAAGAAGTATGAATGTTTCT
>JAAELK010000451.1 GCA_024226935.1 Desulfobacteraceae bacterium | reverse complement strand
TTCTTCTTTAGACATTTTGAGGATTTGGCCTATGGTTTTCATGCACTGAGTATAGTATAAAAAAAGGCCAATGTCTAGATTTTATTTAAGATTTCCCCACATTTATTGAGAAGTTGCTTTTGTTTTACTTAAGTGGCTTATTTCAAGGCTTAGTGCCTCTATCTTAAGGGTTATTTCTTTTATCATTGTATCTGTCGCCTTCCCTTGGGCTTGAGCGATTTGGATTTCTCGCTCTAAAGCCTTATTGTTACGACTCCGGTTGCGTTGCGTACGTAGAAAACGAAACCTGCTCAGCACATCTGGTCTGCTTTGCTGCAGACTTTCTAAGTCTGTCAGCGCAGCGTTTCTGAGCTTTATAGGTTCGTGCAACCTCTTTTCATCTGGTAGTTTAGCAAAATCGCATAGTAGTTTTATATAACTCTTTCCAATAAGACTCAGGTAGTTTGTCTTTCTTTTTCCTTTGTTCTTTGGAAAAATCTTGGATAAATCATTTGCTGTAAGATCTTTCTCACGCCAACCATCCCTTGTTGCAACAATAAATAGTTTGCTTTCAAGGGAGTACGCAAAATTTGATAACGCCATAAAAGCGTGTCCCCGGGAATCTAAGAGCATCTGATACATGATTACAATACTCATAAGTGTCTCAACATTGCTCCATGTTTCTCTGCAAGTCTTAAACTTCCCCCCCCCCAACACTGTTAGTAGTGTCACACACCCATGTAATACGCCCACCCCTCACCCCGGTGTTATGATAGAAATTACCTTGAACAAGCCTATTTCTAAAGTTTATAAGATCGCCTTTAGGAAGAGTAGTAATATTCTCGCCCACAGCTTGCAGGACTGATTCCAGGGTCTTATCAGAATTATTCTCAATGTTTATGTTGTAACGCTCTAATAATTGTTCCATATTCGTTTCAGCACAAATATTTGATCCATTTTTTAACGATTTGTTAGTCACAGTAACCATATTCTCATGCCGTTTTCGAATATCTGTACCCAACTTCAAAAAATTTAGATCAAGCTTTTTCTGGCTGTTGCCAATCTCATATTTTAACTCATTGATTCTTTTTTGGCACTCTGCTTGCAGATTGTGATACTGAGTACTCCATAGCTTTAAAATTACTAATATATGAAAGCTCTGATTGTACGGATCAATATTCTCCCTCAGTGTTATTTCCAACTCTTCATAATTGTCTCTTATCTTATCTATCCCAAGTCTTTTTGCTGCCTTCCTTTCCACTGAAAATCCATACTCGGTATGGCTATACTTCCCATGCGCTTTCATTAAAGCAAACCGAGAAGCATTTAATTGTTGAAAAATTGGATCGTTACCCACAACAAGCCCCAAATCCTCTAAGCAGGCATTGAAAATATCGACTGCAGCTTCAGCAATTTTACCATATTGATTCCCATGGAACCATCTTGACGCCCTGGAATTTCCCTCTCTATTGTTATGGCAGTTTAACAGAATTTGGAAAAAAACTGATAGAAACCAAACTCCTTGCCATTGTGCTTCAGGTATCGTCACATTGTTACTGCCTAAGAAAGGTGACACGGTTTTGCTTTTATATATGAACCATTGCTTTGGAAACACTTTTTCAAAATTTTCCTTCTTATGGGAATTGATATTTTGATTTTGCGGACGAATATAGCCAGCAAGATAGCCGCAGTCCTGTTGTGCAAGGTTATATCCCCTGGCATAAAGATCTGCTATAAAATTTAATATCGCATACCCCCTTTTTTTCGCCAGGACAACGCGACTATTAACCCCTTGAGTAATCACGTCAAGGGCAGTAATTGTCTCCCCGCGCTGTTGTTGCCTCACCACCGCAGCCCCATGATTTGCTCTACTATTTTTAAGTGCAGCCAGATGACTCGGAATAGTATAACTCTCATCTGAGAATAGAGTGTCCATCATTGTATGAATTAAACCGGTTTGTTTTGCTTCTTTTGTCTTTTGATCTATAATGTTGCTAAGCATGCTATGCTGGGGTTTATAGGACGTACCACTTTGCGCTTTAGTGAATTTCTTATAGATTGTCTCACACGCCTTGTGCATTCTTTCGTTGCGATCCAACACATTAAAATCATTGTTAAAGCTCAACCCAAAACCAGATCTGATCTCCTCAAGAAAAATATCAAAATAGTCAGAGGCCGACACGCTCCTATGCTCCATTTCATCGAAGATACTTTGCTGATTATTACCCGTGGCTTTTCCTATACGTTCCTGGAGTCTTTTCAGATCAACTTTCCGGTGCCCTAATATGTTTTCGCTGTTAAGCACGAATACATTTTTATACAAAAATTCAAACATGACTGTTTTCTTCAATAACTCTTCGACTGTTTTCTTATGCGGATTACACTGTTGCTTAAAGCTACGTGCACCCCCCCCCCCCTATTCTACTTTGACTTTGAAAACATGTTTTTATATTTTCACGAAGCTGCCTATCCGGCAACAGTGTATCTTCCGCCAGCCCCATAACATCATCTTTTTCATCCAAGCGTTCAAGTATTAGTTGAGCCAAGTAACCGGATATCAAGCCACTAATCTTTTTTAGATTAGACCAGCGATCCATCTTAAAAATTTGTTTTGATATCTTGTTTTTATTATCGGTGAGCGCAGACATGTTTTTGATAATAACACTTGCAGGTGTTAAAATGTTAAACATCAAACTGCAACATTCTTGGGTGCAGTGAACCAGTTGTGTTTTATCTTTAAATCCAGCCATATTTAATTTTTCCTTTAAAACAAATTATAAGAAGGCGAACATATGAAGACTCCCAACTCTTTCTACTTTCTATTATGCTATTTTAGTTTTCTCCATTGTTGTTAATTGTGATACAGGCTTTTCTGTTTTCTCCGTGTTTTCTACAACATTAACAGCCTTTCCCTCTGCTTTTTTCATTCGTTATTCCTTTGTCTCTTAAAAAGAGACATGGTGTCTGCCAATAATGGAATTAATTATAAAAATTTTGAAACCGGACTACAATAGCAGGGGATGCCAAACGACATGCAAAGAATACCAGGAGCAAGTTTCAATTTTTATTGTGGGCGGAATCAAGGGTAAAATCCTTGGTCCGCCCATGGCGGTTATTGAAAAAAAGATGGAAGAACCACTTACTGATAAACTCAAAAAACTGGTAACCACCTTGGAACTTATCCGAATAGAAGAAATGGTTCGAGTCCCAAAATACTGGAAAGGTCAATCTCCCAAATACAAAAAGCAGATAGCAAGAGCCTTTATAGCAAAAGCGATTTACAATATAGATACAACCAGGGCACTAATTGACAGGTTGAAGATCAGCCCATCTTTGCGAAGAATTTATGGTTGGCAAAAAGCCTGCGATGTTCCTCATGAGTCATCGTTTTCCCGGACGTTTAAAGAATTTTCAAAATCAGGTTTGACCCAAATCGTCCAGGCCAGTGTCATCAAAAAACACATGGGAGATAAAATTACCGGTCACATATCGAATAAGGTTAGATTGTGTGAGCGCAGCGAACCACAATCTGAACCGTTTGTTGGACAAGCCCGGTCACCATATATAGAAAATAGCTTTTTCGGGGGAAGGCCGTTTGATCAGACGGATATGGGGCGGGCCCGGTCTTTTTTTCTAAAAATCGATCTTTGAAATTTATTCGCCAGATTCTCAAGGCTGTCTGAAGCAAAAAATGCTGTTTTTTGTACGCAGGTATGCATTGCCGGGAGAACCGGTTTTGTTTTGTGATCAGTGATGTGTGGGTATCGGATTAGATATCACCTCCTATTGGCTTAATCATGCTGGTCAGGCGACCAGCGGCAGGGAGATTCGCGTTCGGATGATTTTCATTTCTGCTCCACAAATTGGACAGGTGATGACGGGTCGTTTTTTCTGTTTGCTGGCAAACATACGTAACTGATTGACTCGAAGTACAATCTGGAGGAATTTAATGAGTTTCTTGCTACAGGGATGAAGAATGCCGTAAGACCGCGTCCTGCGAAATCCTTTTGGCAAGACATGGAGCATGAGTAGATAAAGAAATTTTTCTCCGCTCACGGTCTTGATCCTGTACTTTCCAGATTTGGCATGCTGATAACGGAAGGTCACCATGCCGTCTTCGGATCGCAAGATGTCCTTTTCCTGGAGGACACCCCGGTAGAGATATTTGCCAAGATAGATGATGGCCTTGTTGCCGTTGCCGACGTTTTTGCAATCGACGACCCACTTTTCAGGGCAATCTCCAGGCAGTTTCAGGCCTTGATCGACCAAGGCCTCCAGCATCTTTGCCCGGAAAACCTTGGCCAGGGCCTTGTGGTTGAAAAGGTATCCGGTCTTTTTCCTCCATAACCCGGTCAGCATGTTGATGCTTGCCCCGGGCATGATGACATGAATATGGGGATGATACTCGAGCATTCGTGAGTGCGTATGAAGTATGGCGGTGAATCCGGCTACCCCACCGAGTTTTTTATCGTTCCGGGGGAAGGTTTTCAGAGTGTCCTGGACACAATCAAACATCAGGCTATAGACGATTTTCTGGTATCTCCATGCCCCAGAGGGCCTTGTGGTGACCGGGCAGGATTGATTTTTTGTATTGCTCCAGAAAAGCATGCTTGTACTTGTTGATTATTGTGGAGATCAGAATCATTTGACACCTCCCCAGGTAATTTCGAAGGTGTCGGTCAAGGAGTTGACGGCCCGACGGGCGTTGTTCCTGGTGACGGTCGTCAGGTGGGTATACCTGGAGGTGGTCAGGATGCTGACATGTCCTAGGATCTGCTGGAGTTCGACCAGATCTACGTCGGATTCCAGCATATGGGTCGCATAACTATGGCGCAGGGAGTGGCATGAAATTTTTTTTTGATGCCGAGTTGCCTGACCACAACCTTCATGGCGCTCTGAATGCCGCCTCTGTCCAAGGGTGTAGTAACCAGATGTGCATTTTTCAGACCCCGCTTCCGATTAGGAAAAGGGAACTCTGGGTGCCGATGGACAGACCAGAAATCCTTCAAGATCCGTAAAGTCTTCTCCGGCAGGGGGACCAACCTGTCCTTGTTCCCCTTGGCGTCACGGATGTGGACTCGCATATTGGCAGAATCGATATCGCCGGCCTTCAACCGGATCCCTTCTCCAAGACGCAAGCCCAGGGAATAGGAGGTAAAAAAGAAAACCCTGTAACTCAATTGGCGCATGGCACATACCAGTTGTTGGAGTTGTGCAACAGAAAGAATATCCGGAATCATAGTGGCCTTTGGCGGTTTAATCAGGGGGATGTCCTCCCAGGTCTTTCTCAACACTCTGGTGTAAAAGAACTTCAGACCATAAAGGTCGAGCTTAACAGCACTCCATGAACGACATGCGAGCAGGTCGGTGAAATAATCGAGGAGTTGGTCTGTGGTCAGGTTCTCGACCCGGCAGTCGAAATAGTTGCCGATTCGCCTGATCGCCCGTGAGTAGGCCTCGATGGTTTTGGGTTGCAGGCCAGCCAGTTTCAAGTACTGAAGATGCTTGCGGTAATACTCGTTGAATTGTGGATCATTGGGCATACTGGTGTCTATTGTAAACCTCCTTTTTGAAGTAACTGGTCAATGGCGAATGCGTTGGAATCGCCTTTTTCAGTATATTACTATAAGAAGGCAAAGTTACAATGTGTTGATTTTTAAAAGAGGTGGGGTTTGCTGTCTCCGCTTAGCGGCTTCGTCCAACAAGGGATTCCACCTCTATTGATGCCCGAGAAAAACCGATGAAAAAAATCAAAGTTGTGAAACAAAAGAAAAAAAGAGGTCGTCCCAGCAAAGGAGAAGTGCGAATAAAGGAGCTAACCCGTTTGAAACGTCAGGAATCCATGGAGACCAAAGAAATGCTCGAAGACTTGCCCAAGACTTGTGATGTGGGAACTAAAATGAACAGTAAAGGCTATAAAAAGTCCTGGGCAGGATACAAATTGCATATTGATGCGGCAGATGGACATATCCCCATAAGCTGTGTTTTAACATCTGCCTCAGTACACGATAGCCAGGTCGCACTTCCCCTGGCCGAACTTACCAATCAGCAGATAAGCAACTTATATGATTTGATGGATTCAGCATATGATTCACCAATTATAAAGCAACACAGCCGATCTCTGGGGCATGTTCCAATAATCAACATGAATCTTCGTGGCCATAAAGAAAGGAAACAAGAACTCAAAGACGAAGCCAAACGCTGCAAACTTTTAAATTTTAAAAATCCGGCTGATATTTGTTACAATGAAAGATCCAATGTAGAAAGGGTCAATGGCCGACTAAAAGATGAATTTGGAGGAAAAATGGTTAGAGTTCGCGGTCATGCTAAAGTCATGACTCATCTTATGTTTGGGATAATAGCATTAACAGCGGATCAGCTTATACGTTTTGTCACGTAGATTTGAAATAGATCAAAATGAATGGATAATAACAAGCTGGAATTAAGAGCAAAGGGAGTGTCATATCTTAAAAATAGCCCACAGCCCTTTTTCTGGTAAAAAAACAAAAAATAAATATCCACCTTCTTAGAAGGTGGTTTTGCCTTTTACCCCCTATAAGGGGGCTATGCTTGCCTCCTGAGAA
>JAAELK010000450.1 GCA_024226935.1 Desulfobacteraceae bacterium | reverse complement strand
GATGAAGACACTGAGAAGCTGTTTGATGATGAAGGCAGCAGTGAGCAGGAAGATGTCTTTGCTGGACTGGACGATGCTGATCTTGACTTCAACCTTGACGGCGAAGATGACGACCCATTTGCTGGTATTGGTGATGACGGCGACCTCGATGGTAGCTTCGAGGATATCGATTTAGACAGCAATGACCTTGATAGCAATAACGGCATTAGTGTTAACGGTGAAGAAAAAGCGCTTGGTCTTGAAGAGATGGAGCGTGCCCTTGACGAAACAGTAGAGAGTGCACTTGATTCTGATGAAGGTGAATTTGACCTTTCAGATGATAACCCAATGTCTGCCGACTATATTGAAGCTCTATTGTCTCAAGATGCCCAAACTGAAGATCTTGGCTCTAATGAGTTGGATCAGTCGATGTTGGACGACCTGTTTGCATCTAGCGATGATGATGACGATAGCTTCGACCTCGATACCTTGATGTCGGAAGACGACAGCTCTACTACGCCGGGTGTGAGTGATGACTTTGACATCGATGCGCTTATTTCAGAACAGCAGCCGTCTGCGGATGAGTCGTCGACTTCTACTGATACGCCTGACTTAGGTGACGAATTCGATATTGATGCTCTTATCTCAGAGCAACAATCGCCAGCTGAGCCTGCAAGCAACGATGATATTGACGATATTTTCGCTCAAGTTGCAGAGCAGTC
>JAAELK010000449.1 GCA_024226935.1 Desulfobacteraceae bacterium | reverse complement strand
TGACCATGACTTCCCTGGGGTGGGGTTTTGTTATCCAATTAAATTCCGTTTCGTTTAATTGAAGATCGCCCATATAATATTTTCTGTCTGCTCCGGGTTCAGGCAACAAAAAATAAGTGGCTACATTACTTTTTATTTTGTCAGCAATTAAAGGATGTTTGAAAACGGCCCCGGCATCTTGTATTGCTCCAATAAAAACACCATCTGTTTTCCTGATCTCTTCCAACATCATTCCAATTTTAGGAGCAAACGTTTCTGAATTAAGATATTTGCCCAATTCATCTACAAAAACAGCATAACCGCCTTTTTCCCTGGCGGTTATAAAAAGCTTATGAAAAATATAATACGTCATTGGGCCTAATAGATCAGGGCTATCCAAAAGTGTAGTCATATCAAAAGCCACCAGAGGATTTTCAAAATTTAAAGCGTCTCGTTTACTATTAAAAAATTCTTTAAAAGCTCCTCCCGGCAGCCATCGCTCCAAAGCACTCCTAATAGTTCCTTCCTCTTTTAAACCAAAAGCG
>JAAELK010000448.1 GCA_024226935.1 Desulfobacteraceae bacterium | reverse complement strand
TGACCATGACTTCCCTGGGGTGGGGTTTTGTTATCCAATTAAATTCCGTTTCGTTTAATTGAAGATCGCCCATATAATATTTTCTGTCTGCTCCGGGTTCAGGCAACAAAAAATAAGTGGCTACATTACTTTTTATTTTGTTAGCAAATGGAGTGTTAAAAACGGCCCCTGCATCTTGTACTGCTCCGATAAAAACACCATCTGTTTTTCTGATCTCTTCCAGCATCATTGCAATTTTTGGAGCAAACTTTTCTGCTTCAAGATATTTCCCCAATTCATCTACAAAAACAGCATAACCGCCTTTTTCACGGGCGGTTATAAAAAGCTTATGGAAAATATAATATGTCATTGGCCCTAGTAGATCCGGGCTATCCAAAAGGGTAGTCATATCAAAAGCCACCAGAGGATTTTCAAAATTTAAAGCGTCTCGTTTACTATTAAAAAATTCTTTAAAAGCTCCTCCCGGCAGCCATCGCTCCAAAGCACTCCTAATAGTTCCTTCCTCTTTTAAACCAAAAGCG
>JAAELK010000447.1 GCA_024226935.1 Desulfobacteraceae bacterium | reverse complement strand
ACATAATTTGACTGCTCTTAATTTGAAATCCTTGTTGTACCGTTTCAGTATTTGCTTTCCCATTTTCATGCTCCTTTATGTGTTTTTTGTTTATTACACATACGAGTGAAAATGTGTCTATTTTTTCAAAGAAAGATCAACAACGCTCTTCAACGTTTTTCGGAAATTTTGCGGTTTTGGACAATTAACCCCTTAAAGGGGTATGAAATGATGCACCTGATTAGAAAGGGACAAACTGAGGGAATAAAAAAAGGAGAGATCGAAAAGCAGATTAAGTTTATTAATGATCTGTTTGCCCTTGCTGCATAATATTTCCCCTATGCGGGGTTTTTATACCCTCAATTATTTTTTGCAACAGAACCCCTCATCGAGTGTTTAAAGTCCACTTTTCAAGAATATCAAAAACAGCTTTCCTGGTGATGGGTTTTGATATATAATCATTCATCCCGGCATCAAGACAAGATTCTCTGTCACCCTTCATGGCATTGGCGGTCATGGCAACGATAGGGACTGCATTGAATCCTTTTTTCCTTATTTCCGAAGTTGCTTCTTTTCCATTCAACACCGGCATCTGGACATCCATGAAAATCAGATCAAATTCATTTGGAGAAGCTGTAAATTTTTCAACGCCTTCTTTGCCGTTATTGGCTAATTCTACGTTATATCCTGCGTTAGTCAACATTACTTTAGCCAGTTTTTGATTGATCAAATTATCTTCCACCAATAAAATATTTAATGTGTGTTTTACCTCTTCCTGAATCGTGAACTGTGTTTTAATTTTGTTTTCTTCAATATCGTTTTTCTTTTCTACTAAAACTTGCTCTAACATCTGATATAGGTTTTCTTTGCGAACAGGCTTGCTTAAAAAACCTGTGAATCCAGCTTCTTCACATTTTTTTGTTTCCCCCCCCATCAGAGATGACAAAGCAATGAGCGGAAGAGACGAAAACTTGTATTTTGAGTTCCGGATTTGTTTGGCCAGGTCATACCCACTTACTTCAGGCATTTGGATATCCAAAATACATAGACTAACCGGTTTCTCATTTTTCAACGATTTTTGCAGTGTGGGTAAAACATCATTGGTGTTTATGAGTGCAATTGTGTTCATACCAATTTTCTCTAAATTGTAACTTAATATTTTTAGATTGGATAGGTTATCATCAATAACTAGCACGGTCTTACCGGAAAGTGAAACAGGAGTTAATCTTTTAGTCTTTTTTTTTGCAACTTTGCCAAACCAGGCAGTAAAATGAAAAATACTTCCTTTTGTTTCTTCACTTTCAACCCATACATCCCCGTTAAGCAGTAGCGCTATATTTTTACAAATAGATAAGCCCAAGCCAGTTCCACCATACTTTCTAGTAATGGAGCCATCAGCCTGTTTAAATACCTCAAATATGGTATTTAATTTATCTTCAGGAATGCCAATGCCCGTATCCCTGATTTTAACATGAAGTTTTATCTGATTTTGAGTTTCTTCTTCAATATTAAGCGAGAGTTCTATTTCACCATTTTCTGTAAACTTGGTGGCATTCCCTGCAAGATTGATCAGAACTTGCCTGAATCGTGTTGGATCTCCTTTCACAAAGGGGGGTATGTCGTCCTCTATTGAGCAAAGAATCTCTATGGGTTTCAATTCAATCCTGGGACGTATTATTTCACAAACATCATAAATGAGTAGCTCAGGGTCAAAATCAATCTCTTCAAAATCCAAATGCCCGGCTTCGATTTTTGAAAAGTCTAAGATATCATTAATCAAAGCCAGTAAACTGACTCCACTTCTCTTAATTAGTTCAGTAAAATCCCGTTGATTGTCATCCAGATTTGTGTCGATCAACATATCGGTAAAACCTATAATTCCATTCATAGGTGTACGGATCTCATGACTCATATTGGCAAGAAACTCGCTTTTGGCACGGTTAGCATCGTCAGCTTGCTTGGCCAGCTCGCTTACATTCTCATTGGCCTCTTTCAATTTAATGTTTACCTCTTCTGCAACCTCTTTGGCTATTCTTAAATCTTTCTCCGTTTTTTTACGGTCAGTGATATCTTGCGCAACACAAACAATTCCTTGTACAACGCCATCACCACCAAGCATCGGCGCACTTGAAAAGAGCACAGGGATTTTTACCCCGTTTTTTGACAAGTAATTTATCTCTAAATTTTGAGATAAACCTTTTTGGATTAAGGTATTAAATTCTGTTTCAAGGATAGTTTCAATCGATTGACCAATTAATTCATTTTCCGAATATTTGAGAATTTCAAGGGAAGCCTGATTTACTTTTTCAATCGTACCATTTGCATTCGTAACAATTAACGCGTTACCCATTGTTGTGATAATGCTGTCTACATAGTTTCGAGATACAGTTGTTTTCTCCAAGTCCTCGACCACTTCACTGAGGTGCTGCTTTTGAAGTTCAATCTTATTATGAAAATTCATAATATTTATCGCCATCTGACTCATGGTATCAGCTAATTCTCCAAGTTCATCTTTGGTTTTAAAATATACCTGTGCCTCAAAATCACCCTCTCCGATACAGTTGGCATAATGACTCAATTTCATAATACGACTTAGAATCAATTTTCTAATGATAAACACCAGAGTTACTGATAGAATAAGAAATATGAGGAATGTTTGAATAATCAGATCTTTAAAACGCTCCGATAGAATCAACTTGTTTTTTCTATCGGACAAACCCAAATGTACTTCACCCAGTTTTTCCGAATTGCCATCAATGGTCAATAAAATATCTGAATTGAACACAATCTTATGTTCAATTTCATTCTTCCTTTTTTCCGAATAATATTGGGATACTACTTTATTATTGTGTAGCACTTCTGCCGATAGAATATCTTCTTTTTCCTTTCCGATAGTATGAAGAAAGGTATTTAACACCGGATAATCTTCCTCTATAATCGCTTCTATGGAAGACACAGCGATAGTATGGGAAAGAGCCTTGCCGTATCTTTCAAGATTCTTGCTGAGTATCTGTTGCTCGTTTCGTATAAAAACCCAACCACTTAGAGATAGTACAACTGCCAATACAACTAATAAATAGATAATTATTTTGATCGATAACTTCATTACAGATTATTTGCTCCTAAAATTGTTTAGCCTCCTGCATCTCTTTGCGAATAAAATCGTAATCCAGATCAGTTGCTTCTAAAAATCCGTCCTTTTTTAAAATTTTTAGGATTTCTTTGTTTTTAAGTTCTAACAAGATCTTTTTCAAAGCGAAAAAGATAGTATTATCCAATTTCGCACTAGCAACCCATGGTTTAGTAACATTGGGGAATTTGCCGATTATTCTCAGCTTTTTCTTGTATTTATTATAGGTACTTTCTTTAACCACTCCGGCATCATAGTTACCTGCTGCAACCGCCAAGGCCACTTTGTCATGTCGCCCGAGGTATTTGATACCTGCCAGATCAGTTGAGCTAATTCCTACTTTCAAAAGCTCCGCTTGGGAAAGATAACGACCGATGGTGGAATTTTTATTTCCAAAAGCAAATGTCTTGTTTTTGAGTTCATTAATTGACTGAATAGTAGAATTTTTTGCTACAATAAAAACCCCATAAAATCTTTTCTTCCCCTTTTTATGCTCCATTGCCAATAAACGAAGATTTTTATTGTGACTTTTTGCCAGAATATAGCTTGCAGGTCCAAAACGAACAAAATCGATATCCCCTATTATTAAGGCATCGATTGCCAAGTTGTAGGAGGAGTAAACTTTTAATTCTATATCATAATTCAATTTTTGGTTCTTTAATTGCTTATGCAAATAGTTTATAAATGGTTTATATACCCGGTACATTTCTGTGGGCTTATCAGAAGTATATACGCCAAAACGTATTTTGGTGTCTGTGGATTGATTCACAGTGTGTCTTTTTCCTGCAAGAATCGTATCTTCGCCATCGCCACGATGATCTCCAAAACTCCATGATGGCAATAAAAGAGTACACCCTAATGAAAATATCATAATTGCCAGGATTTGGCTATCTCGTATTGTATTTTGACGTTTCATTTTATCCCTGCCTTAATATGATTGAGGTATGTTCAAAATACTGTGTCAAATTTTCTGATTCCAGATCGACCACAGACTTTTGCTGGAGCGGCGTTTCTGGAATTATCCTTTTCATCTACAAATAAATCCTTATCAAATTCTCAGTTTTTTATCCAGTCGGCTTTCAGGCCCAATTGGAACATAGCTGCGATAAAGCCCAAGAAGACTTCCTCTTTTATTTTGAACCGGAATTAATTTCAAAATCCCCGTAAAACAAGGCGTTTCAATATTAAAAGAGCAATAAAAGTCAGCATTATTCATTTTTATT
>JAAELK010000446.1 GCA_024226935.1 Desulfobacteraceae bacterium | reverse complement strand
ATGTTGCACCAGATGGCAGCATCCGTCACGACGGTGAAAAACTGCTGGCAGGCAAGAGATAATAGGTATATTATTCAATTAGTTAAATGGTTGACGTACTGACAGATTGCGCTTTTTAGTGCGAAGGTTGGGGTTACCCCATGAAATTAAATTTGTTTGGATTTTGTAACTTTACAAGACTTCGCAGAATTTAAATTTCCAGTCAAGAAATATTAAATATTGGTCAAAGGAAATGGTATCTCGATTATGCCGAAAGTGTGCGAAGCACGTTGCTACTTTTTTATAGCCCAATTGTGGTTAAATCCTGAAAGTCATCCATAAAGCATTCAAGTATTATTATCCCTGTCAAAACTGTCCAGGAGCTCAAAATACTCCATGATACAAAAACTATTGGAAACAATAATTCAAAGGAAAATAAATCCAGATTTATGTAAGTTAACTTGAGTTTCGTAAATTCTACTTTTGCATATTATGAACGTGATTTAAAAAAAGGGCTTTTAAGGGTTTACCTAAAGACAAATGTGTTGATAAGTGATATCTAAAATTATACTCAGAGAAAAATTTTCAATGATAATAAAGGATTAATCAATGAATTTATTGTCAATAGTAGCACTTTTATTGAATATCATCGCTGGCATGGGAACGATTTTTTTATTCTGGCATGAAAAACATAAACTCAAAGAAGAGCAAAATCCTAAACTTATTCTATCCATAGGCATAATTGTCTTTGGGATCTCCTTGGTGCTGCATCCAGTTATTAGTTTTTATGAAAAATCTAAACTGCCAAAACCTTTAACTGTAGATGCAATTGCGAACGCAGTCATCGCAAAACAAAAGGGTTATGAAAAAGAACTTCAAGATCAAAATGACCAGATCCAGAGCCTGAAGGAAACAATTGGACGACTTCAGGAAGACAAGAAAGATAAGTTAAAACAAAAAGCACTCAAAGCCTTGGCCAATGGAAATATCCTGGAAGCCACCACATTGATGGAAGAGGTCGCCCAGGCCAGCTCTAAAGCAATTAAGATTTCTGCGCGACAAGCATCCACAGACTGGGTGGATGTTGGTAATATAGTCTATTTTTCCAACACTCAAAAAGCCCATGAAGCCTACCAAAAAGCAATAGATATTGATCCTTCAAACCCATTTGCCTGGAATAGATTAGGGCATATCCTCATACGGCTTGGCCAAATTGACAAGGCAAAACAAGCATATTCCACAGTACTTAAATTATCAACAAAAAACAAAATCATGAAAAGTATTGGTTACGGCAACATGGGCATTGTTTATCAAATCCGGGGCGACCTGGTCAAAGCACTGGAGATGCACAACAAATCCTTGGCCATTGACAAAGAATTAGGCCGCAAAGAGGGCATAGCATCTGATTACAGCAACATAGGCATTGTTTATCAAACCCAGGGCGACCTGGTTAAAGCACGGGAGATGTACTATAAATCCTTGGCCATTTACAAAGAATTAGGCCGCAAAGTAGGCATGGCATTAACTTACAACTACCTGGGCAATGTTTATCAAATCCAGGGCGACCTGGTCAAAGCAATGGAGATGTACAACAAATCCCTGACCATTGACAAAGAATTAGGCCGCAAAGAGGGCATAGCATCTGATTACAGCAACATAGGCAATGTTTATCAAATCCAGGGCGACCTGGTTAAAGCACGGGAGATGTACAATAAATCCTTGGCCATTGACAAAGAATTAGGCCGCAAAGTAGGCATGGCACATAATTACAGCAACATAGGCAATGTTTATCAAATCCAGGGCGACCTGGTTAAAGCACGGGAGATGTACAATAAATCCTTGGCCATTAACAAAGAATTAGGCCGCAAAGTAGGCATGGCATATAATTACGGCAACATGGGCAATGTTTATCAAATCCAGGGCGACCTGGTCAAAGCATGCAAGTTTTGGCAAACAAGTTTAGCTCTTTGTAAATCTGTTGGTGCTAAGGAGAGAATTACCTTTGTGGAAAGGTTGATAAAAAAATTCTGTGAGAATTCGGGGAACACGATACATAATTAAACTCAACAATGATTATCCTATTTCAAACTGCCCAAGGGGTTGATCTTTCTTTGAAAAAATAGACACATTTTCACTCGTATGTGTAATAAACAAAAAACACATAAAGGAGCATGAAAATGGGAAAGCAAATACTGAAACGGTACAACAAGGATTTCAAATTAAGAGCAGTCAAATTATGT
>JAAELK010000445.1 GCA_024226935.1 Desulfobacteraceae bacterium | reverse complement strand
TAATTCAAAGGCACCGATACTTACTGTTGATGCGAAGTACGCGATATCCTGATGAACCAGAAAAAAGCTCTTTGATGTCGACAGGTCAAAGAGCTTTTTTCTACGAATTATATATATACTCTCACATTCTTTCTTATAAAAAATAGAATAAAAAAGAAAGAATAAATATTTCCATGGGGAATTTGTACCAAATATTTAATGGAACCTGATACTGAAAAGGGGTCTTTTATTCTGGATCCGGACTTGTCCAGGATGGAAAAAAGCCCCCTTTTTTATTGCTGTAACGTGCCGGCTCTTTAGAAAAAGACCCCTAATTTAGTTTATCGTCTTTTCCATGATGGCAGATCTGGTCACACATCGGTATGATGGTGGGGTCTTTTTTAAAAATCGTTAATCGGGGTTTTTTGTCCAAACTCACGAAAATTCCGAAAACCTTTGAAGAACCTTACATGACAGGCATATTCAAAGCTAATTGATTTTGAAACTATCCATTGAAATCTTTATAACCTCTTGAATATGCGAGATATTTTGTTTTGGCAAAACTCATATTTTTAATGGTCTTGGTTTGAAGATTCTTTTTATTTGGTTTTTGTTTTTGGTAAATTATAACCGCAAGAAAAACGACCGTTTTTCTAATACCCAGAAATAACAGGTGTTTAAAGCAATAAACACACAAATAAACTCATCCAAAAATCAAAGCAAGGTTGACTCATGGATTTTAAGTTTTTGGGCTTTCTAATTGAACTCAGTAAAAATCAATTTCCGTTGAGGAAGTATGGGCAACAACGCTCTTCAGCATTTTTCAGAAATTTTGCGGTTTTGGACAATTAACCCCAGGAACAAAAAACTGATGTAATTAAATTTTTTCCCAGGGAATTGGTTGCACATATTTTTTGTATCCTTGAATATTTTGGTCCCCAGGGATAGTTTTGACAAGGATAATTATCATTGAGTTTGAATATTTAGAAAAAGGCGATCAATTGATCTGTCAGTCATTACAGCAAACTATTAGGAAATTCTGAGCTTATATACTATAAATATTCACGAGTAATTCGATTAATAAAGGCTAATTTATTGCTTTTTAAAGCATTTTCATGTACCTTGAATTCATTCAATTTTTTGATATAAGAATTCTTGTGCGCTGTAGGTATGTATCTTTTAAAAAGATATTCTCGTTTTTCATTATTAGTTTCACATCTTATTTGGATATCTGGAAAGCCGTGTATAATACTGACTATAGTCACTTCCGAGGACTTAATATATCATGAGGTAAATAATGTTAAGAAAGCCTACATATGAAGAAAAACAACCATCCAAGCATTTTGTAAGACTCATCATTTATATTATCGCAACAATCTTGGCAGCATACTCATTAGCCGGGTGTGATTCAGGAACGGAACGTAAAAACATTGATTTAAAAAAAGGAATCAGTGCAGAAAAGTTGAGCAAGATGAAACCAAAACTGGAATCAAACGTTTTCTTTTTTGGTTTTGATCTACGTGCAACTCCGGAAGAGGATGCCCGGCAATATGTACCTTTCTTAAAATATCTTGATAAAACTACGGGGTACAAGTTCAGATTACGTTTCACTCCAAAAGATCAAAGCATTATACAAAATATAGGAACCGGGAAGATACATTTTGCTGCTATGGGTGCGGGCAGCTATCTAAAAGCACATGCCAAGTATAATGTGTCTATTATAGTTCGAGGATTGAACCTCTCTGGCAAAGCTGAATATCAATCTTTGATTATTGTTTCTCCTAATAGCAAAATCAGTGAGATAAAAGATTTGCATGGGAAAAAATTCGCTTTTGGTCACATCACATCTACTCAGGGGCATATCATTCCAAGAATTGTACTCGCCGAGCATGGATTAAATCTGGAAGATCTTGCTTCTTACAAATATACCGGTTCTCATTACGAGTGTGCCAAGGCTGTTACTTCGGGGAATTTTGATGCTGGAGGAATTCAGGACATCATGGGCAGAAACCTGGCCCAAAAGGGATTGGTAAAGATCCTCAATACATCCAAATATTATCCTTCCAGTAGCATTGTAGCCAATCGTAATGTGCTGAATGAAGTGATAACTAAGGTTAAAAAGGCCCTGATTGATTTTCAACCCCAAGGACGTGATTCTGAAGGTCTCTATCATTGGAGCAAGACGGAAATGCCAAACGGATTTATCGAAGCCAGAGACAAAGATTACCAGGAACTCAGAAAATGGAATGTAAAGTTTGGCTACCTGTAAAAAGGGATATCAAAGAAGGTTAAGCCATGAAAATATACCACAAAGTAATCTTTTTGATCATTATTATTGCCGGTGGTATAGGTTTATTCAGTAGCTTGCTGGCCAGTCGCTTCATGCATGACGCATTTAATAGCGAGCTAAGGAAAAAAGCCCAGATAATTACCCGGATGATGGCGGATAATATTACACATAGTGTAATAGACAATGAAGTGATCCCTGTAGCAAATATTTTGCAAAAAATAATCAGCAATAATATAGATGTTGAGTATGCTTATGTTGTTGGATTCAGGGGTGAAGTATATGCCCATTCGTTTGAAAATGGATTTCCAAGAGGCCTTGCGATGCAGCGCGACGATGAAGTTTCTTTTGACAAACCACATATTGCCCATTTTTTAACTTTTAAAGGCCCTATTCTTGATATTTCATATCCACTCATCCAAGGCATGTCCGCCCATGTTCATCTGGGTATGAATGAAACTCAAGCTTATAAATTGGTAAAGGGCCTCCGCAATCGTATTTTGATTACGACTCTGTGTATAACGCTATTTGGTATTTTATTTGGGATACTTATTAGTCGGCGTATTACCTATCCTCTCGATCGGTTGGCAGACTCAATGCAAACCTTTGGTAAAGAAAGTACAGTACAAAAATTCAGTTTCAGGGGTGGAAGTCTTGAAGTGAAAAAACTGGCAACCGCATTCAATCGTATGATATCCGAACGTATTGACATGGAGGCGTCGATACGAGAAAGCGAAAAGAAACATAGAGAACTACTGGAAGGATTAAATGATGCTGCCTATCGAATGTCATTACCTGATGGAAAATACGAATATTTTGGTCGATCCGCAAAGAAAGTTTTTGGATATGATTCAAAACAATGGCTGAATAATCCTAAATTAATAAGCCAAATAATCCATCCTGATTTTATTGATTGTTTTAAACAAAACTGGGCAGATTTATTAAAAGGTAAAGTGTCTGAAACTTATGAATATAAAATTATTGACCCTGAAGGAAATGAAAGATGGATATTTCAATCAAATACAGGGATATGGAATGATATAGGAAAGCTTACTGCCATAGAAGGTCTTTGTAGAAATGTCACCAATCGTAAGCAAGCTCAGGAAGCACTGAAAAAGAAAACACATGATATTGGTGAACGAATCAAAGAATTAAAATGCCTCTACGCAATTTCAACTCTCTTTGAAAATTCTGCTATTCCGAAGGGAGAAAATTTTCAGCGTATAGTCGATCTTATACCTCCTTCCTGGCAGTATCCAGAAATCACCTGCGCTCAAATTATAATTAACAACACGAAATACAAAACAGACAACTTTAAAGTAACCAAGTGGAAACAAAGCAGAAATATCCTGGTGAACGAAAAGAAAGCAGGAACAGTGGAAGTCTATTATTCAGAGAAAATGCCAAGGATTGATGAAGGTCCTTTTCTGAAGGAAGAAAGAGATTTAATCAATGAAATTGCTGAACAAATTAGTCGTTTTATTGAAAAAAAGCAAATCGAGAAAAAGAGTAAGAAGCTTGAAGCCTGGCTTCGACACACTCAAAAGATGGAATCCATTGGTATTCTCGCTGGTGGAATTGCTCATGATTTCAACAACCTCTTATCCCCCATTATTGGTATGTCGGAAATATTATTGGAGGATCTGCCAAAAGAGAGCCTTGAGTATGAGAACGCCAATGAAATTTTTCAAGCTGGGAAAAGAGCTGGTGACCTTGTCAAACAAATTCTTACTTTCAGTAGGCGGTCTGAACATAAGAAGACACCTATACGAGTGCAGAAAGTTATAAAAGAAGTTTTAAAACTCAGTCGTTCAACCATTCCGGCCAATATTGAAATTTATCAGGATATTCAACAAGACTGTGGATTAGTCATGGCAGATCCTACTCAAATTCACCAGGTCATCATGAATCTTATGACAAACGCATCCCATGCTATGGAAGACAAAAATGGAGTAATAGATATCAAGTTAAAAGAAATAAATCTAAAAGGTAACGAGCTATTTGACACCGAGTTAGGACCAGGATTATATTGATCTTTCTTTGAAAAAATAGACACATTTTCACTCGTATGTGTAATAAACAAAAAACACATAAAGGAGCATGAAAATGGGAAAGCAAATACTGAAACGGTACAACAAGGATTTCAAATTAAGAGCAGTCAAATTATGT
>JAAELK010000444.1 GCA_024226935.1 Desulfobacteraceae bacterium | reverse complement strand
GAAAGTAGCGACACAATAGCAAAATTTTCTCATGGGTGAGAATGGGCTTCAATGACCCGTCGGAACTCATGAGGAGATTTTGCGGTGAAGCTGAGAAATCTTTTTAGGAAAAGGCGACAACTTGCTTGACACACACCGTTTATGCTTGCAGCCTGCAATAAAGCCAATTTGGCTGACATTCCGGCGCAAGATATCAAAACTTTTATCTTTCTTGGCTTGTTTTTTTATATCAATCACTGGAAATTGCAGTGCCGATTTAAAAATTTTTAAAATTAGCCCTTCGTCCGGAGACAGGCTTTTAATGATATCAACAAATGATGGATGAGCTTCTAAAACAGTTTTTGAATCAAGAGAGTTTGCAATAAGGTTCGCAAACATGTCCTTTAATGTTTCCTCTTGACCAGTAAATCTAAGTGCCTCAACCGCAGGCCCAACTACATTAAGTGGAGGAGTTGTCATTCTATTTTCAGGCACATTCTTAAGTTTTTCAGTAACTTTCTTTTCCACAAAATCTTTTATTTCATCATAACTCCAAACCAATAGTGATATAGGAGATAGTGCTACGTTTACGGCTTTACCTACAGTAGCTAAGGCTTTTCCGGTTTCTTTAGCAAATGGCTGAACTGCATCTTCATATATCGGAACTTCTTTGATTAAAGCCGTGACAGCATCTATTGTCTGCTTAGTATTTCCACCAGAATTTTCGTTTTCCGCTTCTTCATTCATTCTTAATCCTTATGCAAGTAATTATACGGACCTGGATATCGTGTAAATTTGAATGATATCTAACCAGTTAACAAAAAAATAATTGATCTTTCTTTGAAAAAATAGACACATTTTCACTCGTATGTGTAATAAACAAAAAACACATAAAGGAGCATGAAAATGGGAAAGCAAATACTGAAACGGTACAACAAGGATTTCAAATTAAGAGCAGTCAAATTATGT
>JAAELK010000443.1 GCA_024226935.1 Desulfobacteraceae bacterium | reverse complement strand
CCGGAATTAATTTCAAAATCCCCGTAAAACAAGGCGTTTCAATATTAAAAGAGCAATAAAAGTCAGCATTATTCATTTTTATTATATAATATAACAGATGGCAACCTCATTAAAAATTTCCGACAAAAGGGTAAACTGGAAAAAAGGGGTCTTTTTTCCATCCAGGACAAGTCCGGATCCAGAATAAAAGACCCCTTTTCAATATCATGGCTTAAAAAGTCACGGCTTCCACTACCCCTATATGTTTAATAGACCCCATAATTAACTCCTGGTCCGCCCATGGCGGTTATTTAAAAAAGAGGTCGTTGTTTTTGATTGAGTACCGGATAACTTTGAAATCGTCGTCATTGCCGGGCAGAAAGCCACTCTTTTTTAGTTTTTTCAAGACCTCCGGATCTTTTATTTCCAGCAGACTCTCTTTGAGTGCTGTTCTTATTTTATCAGGCAAACCAGATCGTGCTATCCAGGGTTTTGTCATGTTGGGGAATGATGCGATAGATCGAATAGCGGCACCTGTTTTTTTGATTTTTAAATAGGTGTTTTCCTTCAGGGCGCCGGCGTCGAATTTACCCCTGGCTACTGCTATTGCAACTGCTTTGTGATTCTTCAGATATTCATAATTGCTCAGATCTGAGGCCTTGATTCCATTTTGAACCAGGTATTGTTGAGAGAGATACCTTCCGATTGTTGACCTCTTATCTCCGAAGCCAAAGCTTTTTCCTTTTAAATCGGCGACGGATTGAATCGTGCTCGTCTGTGCCACGCAAATAACTCCGTTAAATACCTTTTTCCCCTTATTGGCCTCAACCGCTAAAATCTGAATGCCGGGGTTTTTTTGTTTTGCCTCTATATAGGAAGCCGGGCCAAACCGGACGAAATCAACTTTACCGTCAACTAACTTGTTAATGCCTTGCTCATAGGTTCTTGAGTGTACGATCTTGATTTTGACCTGCTCTCCGAGTTTTACGTTCATTTTTTCTTCAAGATTCTTGAGAATTGGGGCGAACATCTTTTTTAACGCAGTGGGTTGATCCGATGTATATAATCCAAAGGTTAATTCTACACCTGCATGGGAAATGGAAAGAACAAGGGAAAAAAAGAGAATGGTGGACATACATATTCTTTTGAACATGGTAGGTCTCCTCTAAAAAAGCGTTATTGTATGATCACATGCTATTAAATAAATCGCCGCACGGCAAGGTTGTTTTTTTAGATTGAGTCTTAGGGTTGGGTATAATTGCACATTTGGATGAAATCTGTCATAGGGTTTGATCCTTCCCCAGAATGATCTTTCTTTGAAAAAATAGACACATTTTCACTCGTATGTGTAATAAACAAAAAACACATAAAGGAGCATGAAAATGGGAAAGCAAATACTGAAACGGTACAACAAGGATTTCAAATTAAGAGCAGTCAAATTATG
>JAAELK010000442.1 GCA_024226935.1 Desulfobacteraceae bacterium | reverse complement strand
CGACGGCATACTTGCAGCGCGGCTGTCATATTTTTTAAATCTTGACGGACCTGCCATGGCGATCAACACAACGTGTTCCTCGGGTCTGGTTGCGGCACACCAGGCCTGCCAGAGTCTGCGCGCCGGGGAGTGTGACAGTGCGATTGCCGCCGGAGTGAATCTGATGCTCACACCTGCGCCCTATATGGCAATGAGCCGTGCCGGGATGCTGTCTGAAAAGGGCAGGTGCTCCGCATTTGACAAGGAGGCTGACGGCATGGTTCCCGGGGAGGCGGTCGCGGCGGTTGTGCTCAGGCGGCTGTCCCAGGCCCAGGCTGACGGGGATCCCGTTTATGCGGTAATCAGGGGAAGCGGGGTCAATTACGACGGAAAAACCAACGGAATCACAGCCCCGAGCGGGGTCGCCCAGACCGCGCTTCTGAAATCGGTCTATGACCGGTACCGGGTGAATCCCGGGGATATCGAGTATATCGTCACCCACGGAACCGGGACAAAACTGGGGGATCCTGT
>JAAELK010000441.1 GCA_024226935.1 Desulfobacteraceae bacterium | reverse complement strand
GGGGCTGGCCAACCGATGGATGAGATGCGACCTTTTAAGATTGTATTATACCATCGACTTGACCAGCCTTTCCATCTTTTAATGTGGACTTGTCATTACAAATAAAAAAACTGGATCATCGAGTTATAGGCACCTTTTTTTAGAGTAGGATCAACAATAGCCTTGTCGTATCCTTTTTCCTGGATAACGGCATTCCTTTTTTGTAAATATTGGTGATCGTAATCTATATCCAGATCCTCTAAAAGAAAAAAAAGCCTGACAGCTTTGTATCGATGGGGAAGATACTCTTTTTTTAGCTTTTCAATCTTGTCTTCTAATCCATCTATTTTTTCTTGAAGTGCTTTTCTTTCACCCTTAAGCTTAGCAAACACACCCATATTTTTGATTTGCAACAAAAAAGCTTTACGTTTTTTGTTGTACTCGCCGAATTCTTTTTGAAGTCTATTATATTCTGACAGGGCCTCTTCAATATCTTTGGCAAGGCCATATTGCAAGGCAGACTTACAAGCATAATAGGTTGAACGACAAACAGGCTTTTTGCCATTCTTTATGCGTTCGACATTAAGGTTTTCTATATATATCTCGAAGTTGTGACCTAACTCTTGGCTGGCATGTTGACAGATGCGCTTATAGACCCGCTTATATTCGTTTTTTGTTGAATCTGCTTTCACATTTTTGAGGATGTCATTTTTCTTTTGACGGATCGCTGATAAAGAAGTTTTTCGTTGTCCGAGTACAGTCTTTTTTTGATTTGCTTTTACCATTTTAAGATTTGCCCCAATCTGTTTTTTGGTTTGCAATGTTCCAGCTTATGTCTCCGCTCCGCTACGCCATCCCCGTTAAAGATTTGACATAAAATATCACTCCGTTCATTTCATGTCAAATCTTTAACGGGGTCAGCTGTCACAATTTCACAAATCCAACAAGTGAAATTGTCCAAAACCACCTATCCATAAATGGTTAAGCTTTTCCACTGTAATACAAAATTTTAAATCATGATTTTTTTTTGCAAATCGAAAAACAAAACACTTTTTGTAAATCAGGTATTGGTATTGGGGAGGCAAATAAAAACCGACCCAGGGAATGTCTATCCCATTTTAGGGGTAGTGTACGGGTGCAGAGGTTCTTATTGTGCTTGGATTGTTCAATGATCTCTTGGATCTTTGGCCTATTGGGAGGGCAGGATACTGCCCTCGTAAATATTCGGGTTAGTAAAGTTTTTATCAAATTTTTAAAAATAGTTCGGGACACGAGTAAAATGATTTGATATTAAAAGAAGTATGAATGTTTCTTTTTACCAACAATTACCGCTACAACCCTAGAGAATCAATACTCAGCAATCTGTTGATAGACTGAACGAACCATCTGCAAAAGTTGTTATTCCGGAAAAACAATACCTCGAATTAAACTCTGCCGTGGGGTATTGGCGGGCAATGCATGCCAAAGCGATT
>JAAELK010000440.1 GCA_024226935.1 Desulfobacteraceae bacterium | reverse complement strand
GAGGACACTGTTGGATTGGATGCAGAAATGATGCGGAAATATGTGAAATACCAGGAAGTGCTTGAAAAGAAACAAGAACAATAAGAAGTTAAAATGAAATAGGGGATGACCTGCTTGTCTTCTCAGGAGGCAAGCATAGCCCCCTTATAGGGGGTAAAAGGCAAAACCACCTTCTAAGAAGGTGGATATTTATTTTCCAGCCCCTTTTTGTAGGGTATAAAACATTTTAGGAAAATCTCTTTACTATTTTCTTGGCTTTGTATACTTTGCCGGAAACGGTCAGCTTATTGAAATAAAAGTTATTTAGAAATTGGTATATATATGAAGATAAATAAAAAAATAGTAGCAATAAGACGGTTTATTGGAGAATATCCAAAAAAAATAATTGTAATTGGAAGTTTATTTTTTATTTTGGTTTTAACTGTTTCCATGGTTGACCCAGGGCACATTTTTTCCCCGAAAGTGTCAAAGATTGTATCAGATTTTACAACGCCAGATCTGATGGCATCCCCAATAAAAAACATTACAGGAATAGTCAAAAAAGGTGATTCAGTATCTTCTTTACTCAATACCTATTTACCTTTAAAAACAATTTATGATCTGGATCATAGGAGTCAAAAAATCTTTCCTTTGACCGGGATCAGGCAAGGACAACCTTATAAAATAAGTTTGTTGGAAGACAGCCTTGTGGGATTTGAGTACGAAATTAATCAGGAAGACAAACTGGTAATCCACAAGGATAAGGATACCTATTCCCTTTCAAAAAATCCCATTGTTTATGATACAAAGCAGGAGTTGATATCAGCAGATATTAAAACCTCTCTGGGCGAGGCTGTAGAAGGAACCGGGGAGGATTATTCCCTTGCCTGGAAACTGGCGGATATTTTTGCCTGGGATATCGATTTTCTTCGTGATATTCAACCGGGAGACCAATTTAAAGTTCTGGTTGATAAACGGTATAGAAATGAAAATTTTTGTGGGTATTCAGATATTAAGGCAGCATTTTTTATTAATAAGGGTGTGGAATATAAAGCTTTTTTTTATGAGGATGCCAGTGGCCGTAAGGGATACTACGATAAAAAAGGTCATTCCCTGAAAAAAGCATTTTTGAAGGCTCCCTTGAATTATTCTCGTATCTCTTCTACTTTTTCAACCCGGCGCTTTCATCCTATATTACATAAATACAGAGCCCATCCGGCGGTGGATTATGCTGCTCCTAAAAATACCCCCATTAAAACCGTGGCAGACGGTATCATAACTAATATTGGATATAATAATTCCATGGGTAACCATATTATTATCCGCCATTCTAATGGCTATGAAACCAGGTATTATCATATGAATAAATATGCCCGGGGTATGAAAAAAAATAAAAAAGTGTCCCAGGGAGATGTGATTGGATATGTGGGTAAGACGGGTTTAGCTACCGGATATCACCTATGTTTTGGTATGCGAAAACAAGGTCGTCCTGTGAATCCCCTTAAACAGATTACCACCAGTGCAAAACCGATATTGCAAAAAGACATGCCTGGGTTTATCGCTCAAACCATTAAATATTCCCAAGAGATAAAGGCTGCCAATAAATTGGCTCAATCAAACTAATCGGTATATAAATCAGGGTATCTGCTTTTTAGGTAAAATATTATCTGCTCCGGAAAGGATATCCTCTGCAAAATATTTAAGGCTATTAAAAAATGAAAATACCTGGACCAGACGTTTTAGATCGAAACGACTGGTCAGGCCTTCTTTCCTGATATCCAGCAATTTATTGTCAAACTCTTGAAGCGCAAGTTCCAATTGTTTTTTCTTAAAAGAGTGATCGGAAGGATTATTTTTCATCAAGGCCACCAAGGCATCACCGCTGATTTTCGCAACGGCAACCAGTTGTTTTGATATGAAAATATTATATCCCTTACTGTCCATGGAGTTTAGGATTCTTACCATGTTTCGCAGGTGTTCGGCCACGCGACCTATGACAAGAACCTTGGCAGAAAAGTTTTCATTTAATTTATATATGAGGGCTTCATGGCGGCGTATGTTTAAAAAAAAATTTTGGTTGTTCCAGACATCAGTGATAAGGTCGTCCATCAGGGCTTCCTCCACATTGTGTTGTTTTGAAAGAAACGCCGAAACCAAAATATTACATTTTTCTGCACAGTCCACGGCCTGGGTTTCCAGTTTTTTTCTTAAAACATCTGATTTTTTTCTGGGAAGTATCACCAGGGAAACAGCAGTGGCACATAGAATGCCCAGGGAGATTTCTGTGACTCTGAACAGGGCGAATTGGATAATATTCGGAGAGTTCATACCGGTCATTACAACAATGACTACCGTGATGGCTGCCATCCTGTATTTTGGTTGATACTGGGTTAGGCAACTGCATAATCCTATGGTTAAAAACAGGCCTGAGCCGATCCCCAGATGGGTTAGGGGAAAAACAAGAATGACAATCACTCCCATGATGGCTCCTATAATTGTTCCAGATAGCCGGTATACACACATTTCTATGGAATCTGCAACATAAAGCTGCATGACAATAACTGTGGAGATGACCGACCAACCACCAAAATTTAGATTAAAAAACATGGTTATGGCATAGGCCAGAATTCCTGCAATTGCCGTCTTAAATCCGTGAATTATATGTATAGATCTTATTTTCATCCCGTCTCTCCCTATATTCATGATTAATTCCATACAATTGGGATTTTAATTGCGGTATTCTCCAGGACAATGTGTTTATAAATGCCAATCGCCTGTAAAAGCTTCCTCCACCCCATGCGCTCCGGTATCGCATGGGGGTATCTATGAAATAGTTGAATACTTCATCATTTATATCTGCGATGGTTTGTCTTTTTGTTATGAAGTTGCTTGCCAGTTCACGATGATGGCGGTTGGGATGCCGGATTTTTTTTGAGGTATAATCTTGAAACATGGCCAGGATGATATCACTTGTTATTTGTTCAATACTTTTAGACCGACTCATTTTACTTAATAGGATTTTTTCATATGATTTTGGTAATTGTATCCATGGATCTTCTTCTATCTGTATAGCTTCATCTTTTATGACCCAGGCACTTCTATCTTTAGTAAGGATAACGTTGGGTATATCCTTATTTTTTAGGGGCAAAAAAGCATCAGAAAGCCGCTGGTCGAATACTCCACAAAGAGATAGTGCATAAACTGCAAATCCATGGCAATTATCAAAGCTTGAAAATGGTATCTCGGTGGTATTGTTAATTAAATTATCCATGGTCTCTTCTATTTTGCTTAGAATTCTATCGTTAATAGAATAGTTATACATTTTTATTGTTTTTCTATTATGATTCGGGCAGATCTCTTCTTCACATATTATCCATCGATTATGTTCATCTTGGAGTAATCCCCATACATGAAGAACACTCCAGAGGGTACTATGACTATATTCTTTTTTTTCAAGAATTGCTATCATTGCGTGCCCCGGACGACCTATACATCCACCAAAAGTGGGGTTGACCATATAGGATACAAGCAGATCATTGTCGGAATTGTTTTTAAAGTCTAAACATTTAGTTTCTATTTCTGTTTTACTTATCCCGGCTGTTTTTGCAAATTTTATTATATTTGTATATGATGCCGATGTTCCCATTCGAGAAAATCTATTGCTGCCCCTATGCTCTTTTAAAGCCTTGGAGCAGCCTCTGATCAATTTAATAGCAATTTTTTTGTCCAGAGATGAACTTGCTCTGTGTCCGTTATAGCCCCTTTGTATATCTTCACAGTCTCCATAATATCTGCGGTTTAAGGAAAAGAGGATATGGAAGGGTTTTTTTGAATGAAAATCACTGCGAAGGATTCTTTTTGCTTCATCTGTAATTCTCATGTGAATCTCATGGGCCATGGGAAAAGAGGAAGGATTGGGAGTATATAGTGTGCCATATTGATCGTATATTTTTGTATTAAAAAGTTCCATTGCCTGATCGGAATTTAAAAAGTTTGGTATAAAAGGCATTGGTGTCTCCGCTGGTTACAATGATAAAATATGGATAATGCACCTTTTTTTTTCTGTATAAAAGAAATTAACCTGGATTATAAAAAATAACCAGGTAAACAATTTGTTCATTATAAATTGTTCGGGTATTCTTTTTTTTGAAAGGTGATGGGGGCTTATCTCTTGATATAGAAGTTTGGCCATGTTAAACTTTTTCTTGATTTGTTAAATATGTTTAAAAAAAATAAGAAGAGGGAGGAACTCCAAAGAAAATGTCGCCCAAGAAAGAAAACAAAGTAAAGGAAGAGGTAGCTGCCTTGAATTTAGGCAATAAAATTAGAAGCTTGCGAAAACAAAGGGCACTGACTTTACAGGAGATTTCTGATCTTACAGGCCTTTCCAAGCCCTTGCTTTCCCAGATAGAAAACAATCTTACGGCTCCCCCCATTGCAACCCTGATTAAAATTTCTACGGCATTGGGGGTGAAAATTGCTCATTTTTTTCGGGATCATAATTTGGAAGACAGAATTGTGGTGGTAAAAAAAGAAGAGCGGTACAGCGTTAAAAAGTTGTTTCATCACAAGGATGAATCCCGTATTGGATATCGATGGGAATCTTTGGCTTATCCCATGGTGGGAAAACAGATGGAGCCTTTCGTGGTGGAAATAGAGCCCAGGGATGAAAAAGATATTTTGTTTAATGATCACCAGGGAGAGGAGTTTCATTTTGTTCTGGAGGGAATAGTTGAATTCAAAAGTGCAGGACAGTTCCACCGCCTGGAAAAAGGAGACAGTCTCTATTTTGATTCCAGTATCCCCCACGCCCTTCGCGGAATAGGGGGAGTTGCAAAATCTCTGATTGTTATTTTTGCCCCAAAATAAATTGTTGCAAGCTTGTCCGTTTATCTGCCTAGACCGGTTTGCTTTTCATATTTGCGTTTCAGCCCAGTTGTTTGCATAATTCAAGGACACTGCTTTGTCCCGGGGCCTAAGCTTGTTGTCATCCTGATATAAAAATTAAGATTCCAAAATCAAAAAGGTAAAAAAGAATGATAGACCAGTCCAAAAAAAAAATTTCCGGTAAAAATATAGAGTTGAATTCCCTGGCCCAGGCAGCCAGAGAATTTTTTAAGGAGTATGGGACCTTCAAATTGCTGGGACCGGATCTGGCTTTGATTGTTAAAGGATCGGCTCCGGAAAATCGATTTGAAATGCTTATGGATGCCTGTGGTCATAGAGAAAATCCCCAGGGATTTTTCCAGGCGATTTTTACCGCTATCTCGCAAGGGTCAACAAAAAAATCTCAAAAAACAATTGTTATCAACACCGTTTCTCTTCCCGTTTTGTTTTTATATTGGTTGCTTGAAATATATCATCCCTCAAATCGACTCATGTCCGTTAAAACAATTGAACAGCTTGAAGAAAAGACAGGGATCTGTTCAATTGACCCTGTTACCGTGCAGCAGGTTATAGATTCATATCCGGTCCGGCTTTCCGATCATGTGATTCGTCAGTCAAAGGTTTCTGATGCGGTGGCAATTCAGTATCTTCCCTTTGCAGAAGAACTTGATCCTAAAGGTCATACTCTTACCTTTGATGGTCATTTTAAAAAGGGATTGCTGGAGCAGATGTACCAAAACAGGGTGATTTTCCTGCTGGACATGCGTTGTCCTGTTTATTGTCGCTTTTGTTTTCGGAAGCATAAAAGTTTTCGTCAGGAAAAAAGCCCTTGTGTGGCAGATGTTCAAAAGGCTGTGGATCGGGTGAAAAAGCTTTCGGAAGTCAGGGAGATCCTGATCACCGGGGGAGAGCCCCTGTTAAACAGGAATAATATGGATGCGGCATTGGATGGGTTGATGAAAATTGACCATGTGAAGACCCTGCGCATTGCCACACGATCAATTGCCTACTATCCCCAGTTGTTTTTAAAAAATAACAGGGAGTATCTGGTGTATCTTAAATTAAAGCAGGCTGCTTGCCGGGAACAGGGTAAGCGTATAGAGATAGGGGTCCATTTTGTCCATCCCGACGAAGTATCTCTCCAGAGTCTTGATATTATTTCTGATCTTGTTAAATCCGGTATTCCGGTCTATGTCCAGACTCCATTTTTAAATAATTTAAACAATAGTGGCCCCGTTTTGGCCAGGCTGTTTACTCTGTTGAGAAATGCAGGAGCACAAATTTATTATATCTTTACCCCCTGCCATCCTATCCACGGCACCCAAAAGTATTGGACTCCCATATCAGAATCCATTGAGGCCCATCGTTATCTGCGGGCCCATCTGTCAGACAGGTGTATTCCCAAGTTGTGTACGGCCACTCCTTTGGGAAAAATCGAATGGCATACCAGCGGATGGGCCGTTGCAAAAGATGAATCAGATCCCGAGCATATCTGGATTCGAACTCCCTATACCCGGGAGTATTTCAGTTTGGTGACAGGTGAGGATAATCCACCCCATGATATTATGGAAAATGAGGATGGGACTTTAAATGTGAAGTGCCTCATCGACATGGGCAATGATAACCTTTTCATGGGAAACCATGTTCTTGCCGAACAGATCCGGGGTAATAGGTCTCTTCCCAGGCCCATGCTAAAGGCAGACCCCCAAGACCAAGAGCTTCAAAAAATCAAAACCAGTTTTTTCCCCAGTATGATGTCTTCCGTTGTCAACACTCCTTCCCCATCCGTTGTCCGGGTCCATAAAACCCGGGTGGAACTGGCCTTGATTCCGGATGAGGCCGCCCTGGCCTATATTCGGGAGACCCAGGAAATTACAGATGTTATCCTCCATGTGCCGGATATTGGAGAGGTAAATCCTGGTTCCCAGCTTGACAGGATTGGGCAAATTGTGGATCTGCTGGGTTGTGTGGAACATATAGCTTGTATCCGGATACGCTGGCAGGCTTTCCAGACCTGTCCAAAGGCATTTACTCCTAAGATTATTGATCAGATAGCAGGCTTGGCAAGATTTGCCATTGGCGACCCCTTAAAAATTGAAATTGAAACCTGGTGGTTGCTGCCCCGGGAAGTTCTTCCGGAACATGTCAGTTTGGCTCGCCGGCTCTCCTGTCGTGGCATCCAGACCTATGCTAATCTGGCCCTGGTTTCCGGGATAAATGGTGATCCCGATATAATTGCGCAAATGGCCCATGGTCTCTGTGGAGCCGGTATAGATTTTCACCATATTTATGTGGCAGGTCTTGCTGTTCAGGAGCAGTTCAATCGGAGATATCCCATTGAAACCGATCAGGTGCTTGCCATCGCTTCCCATGTAAGAAAAGTTTGTTCCGGGCGGGAAATTCCTTTATACATGATTCAAACGCCCCTGGGGGAAGTGGATTTTGGCCTGACCTCTTCTCTGGTTCGCCGGGAGAATTTTAATCAAAACAGTTCCCATGGAGAAGAAAAATGGTTGCTTCAACTGGATCCATTTGATGTTTCTTATTTCAGGGCCATGGATTCCGAATTTGTTCCGGCAAAAACAGGGGCAGTGGATGAAAACGCAACCTTAATGGTTCCAATGATCGGCTTGGTAAGGCCAGGAGATTTTCCCCTGTGAGTATTTGTAAATAGTTCAGTTCCCGGGGTTTTAAAATTGAGAGAGCCCTATCGATAATCCTTATAATCGATCTGGTATCTGGCAGCCTTATAAGAGTATTTGCGTACGGTGATGCCGATGAGTCTGGCGGCTTTGTTGATATTACCCCGGGTGTTTTTTAAAGAATCCATGATGATCTCTTTTTCGAGGTTGGAAACGGCCTCTTCAAGGGAGAGGGGCAAGGTTTTTGATTTTGTCCCGGTCTGGAGGGTGGCGGGCAGGTGATAAGCGTGAATGGCGCCTTCATTGCATAGGATTACGGCACGCTCAAGGCAGTTTTCAAGTTCCCGGACATTGCCGGGCCAATGGTATTCCATCATCATGTCAATGGCCGGAGTGGTGATCCGTTTAATTTCCTTTGAATGCTCTTTGACGTATTTTTCCAGGAAATGGTCGGCCAGAAGGATAATATCTGTTTTGCGCATGCGAAGGCTTGGGATGTAAATGGGAAAGACATTGAGCCTGAAATAAAGGTCATCCCTGAATTTTCCCTGGTGCACCATATCTTCCAGATTAGCGTTGGTAGCGGCTATAATCCTGACATCTGATTTGATGGGTTTGTACCCCCCTACCCGTTCAAATTCTTTTTCCTGGAGGACCCTTAATAATTTGACCTGGGCACTGGGAGCCATGTTTCCAATTTCGTCCAGGAAAATACTACCTTTGTTGGCCATTTCGAATTTTCCTTTTTTCTGGTGGGAGGCGCCGGTGAAGGCTCCTTTTTCATGGCCGAACAGTTCACTTTCTATGAGGTTTTCTGGAATGGCCGCACAATTGATTTTGATAAACGGTTGCTGGTTTCTATCGCTATTATAGTGGATGGCATTTGCTACCAACTCTTTTCCGGTGCCGCTTTCGCCCCTGACCAGGACGGTGGCCAAAGAGGAAGATACCTGGGCTATCATCTGTAATACTTCTCTCATTTTGTTGGAATTACCAATGATATTGGTAAAACTGTATCTGTTTTCCAACTCTGATTTTAGTCGCATATTTTCTGTTTTGAGTTGTTCTTTTTCCACCCGGACGGTTTCGATATGAATTACATGGTGTGCCACCATGGTCGCTACCACGGATAAAAGTTTTTCGCCGGTATTAAGGGAGAGTTTGCCTTCATATGGCCGGTCCGCACTGATGGCTCCTACCACCCTATTGTCTTTTTTTATGGGTACACAGATAAAAGAATAATCACGGTCTTGGGCAATCTTGTGGGAGTGGGTTTTATCGAGAAAGAGGGGTTCTTTACTGATTCTGGGGATTACGGCCGGATTTCCAGATTCAATGACCTGACCGATAATGCCTTCGCCTGGCAGATATTTGATCTGCCTGGTGGTTTGTTCTGAAATACCATGGGCAATTTCTATGCGGATCTCTCCGGTTTCAGAGTTGGTAAGAAAAATAATTCCTCTGACCAGGTTCAGGGATTCAGACAATACGCTCAAAACTTTGATCAGGGACTTTTTCATGTCCATGTGCTGGTTCAGGGCTTCACTGATTTCGTATAAAAGGGAGATTTCTTCAATGGATTTCATGGTGATTTCTCTGGAAATTCCTTATCTTTAAATATTATTTAGTTCTACTCATTTAGCACCTGTCTTGCTATACTTGCATATACTCTGTTATTTGATAAAAATCAATTTCATAACAGGAGATAGTGTAGGAGCAGAATTTAAAAATGATAAATTAGTTGGAGATGGACCTGTGGAAAAAAGAGATGATGCCAAAACCCTTGAGGTATTGTTTGAAATATCTGAAGCTGTCACCCATACCCGTAATCTGGATGAATTATACAAAGTTATTCACTTTTCCCTTGGCAAAATCCTTAATGTGGATAATCTTTATATTGCCCTTCACCATGAAGAAAAAGATTCCATAACCTTTCCTTATCATGTGGATGAAAAAGATAAAGTTCCGGATGAAATCTTTAATTTCAGTCAAACCGCATCCCTGACTGGAAAAGTGATTCAATCCAAAGAACCCCTGATTTTTTTAGAGCAGGATATCATCGAGTTTGCCAGAAAACAGAATCAGGAGACCATAGGCACGGTTAGTAAAATATGGCTTGGGGCTCCCTTGAAAATTAAAAACCGGGTCATCGGGGTGATCGCGATTCAAAGTTTTAGCTCTCCTGCTGCTTATCAGCTCCGGGACCTGGATTTATTAAATACCGTTTCCCAGCATATTGCCCTGGCCATTGAAAGAAAAGAGTCGGAAAAACAATTGTTGACCCAGCAACAGGTGCTTGAAACCATTTTAGAATCCTCTCCTGTGGGGATCTGTCTGCTGGAGAACCGGGTGTTTAAATGGGTGAATGCGGAAATGGTAAAAATGTTTGGATATGATTCCAAAGAGGCCTTTACCGGTCAGGATGCCCATATGATTTATGCTTCCAAAGCGGCCTATCAAAAAGCCGGGGCAATTATTCATAAGGCTTTGACTCTGGGGGGCAAAGCTGATTTTGATTTTGAGTTTAAACGCAAAAATGGTTCCATGTTCAACGCCCATATTATTTTAACCGGTTCCAGTCCTGCAAATTCTCTGGAAAGCACCATTGCTACCATTGCCGATATTTCCTTGAGGGAAATGGCCCAGCAGGAAAAGCTGAAAAAGGAAAAACTTCAGGGGGTTTTGGAAATGGCCGGAGCCATCTGCCATGAAATCAACCAACCCCTCCAGGCCATTATAGGTTATGCAGCATTGTTTGATTCGCCCGACACTATTACTGTCAAAGAGTTGGAACGGATTAAATATCAAGCCACTCGGATTGGAGATATTACAAAAAGGCTTTCTAAAATTACCCGGTATAAAACCATTCCCTATCCCGGAGATACGAAAATTGTGGATATCTGGGGGTCCAGTAAGTGAAAAAGGGGTGTCCCTTGATTTAATAGAGTCTTAATGGAATAATGCTGTGTTTTAGGATATCTTCAAGATGTGGGTAGGATAAAAATGAGTGAAAAACGATTGGATAGGGGACAAAAAAGAGGAGATCTGGCCGGGACCATTGAGGTGTTGTTTGAAATCTCTGATGCCGTCACCCATACTCGGAATCTGGCTGAACTTTATAAGGTTATTCATCAATCTTTATATAAAGTTTTTAATGTGGATAATTTTTATATTGCTTTATTCGATGAAAGGCGGGATGTTGCTACCTTTCCTTATTATGTGGATGAAAAGGATGACTCCCCGGAAGAAATTTTAAATTTCAGCAGAAAGAAGACCTTTCTGGGTATGGTTATCAAACGTAAATCTCCTTTGATTTTTCATGAAAAAGAGATACGTGAGATAGTTCGGAAAATGGCTGGAAAATCTTTGGGTAGTATTTCTAAAATATGGATGGGCGCTCCCCTGATTATAAAAGGCCGGGTTATTGGGGCCATGGTGATTCAGGATTATAACTCGGCTACTGCCTATTAAGCTTCGGATCTGGTTTTGTTAAATTCGATATCCCAGCATGTTGCCCTGGCTGTTGAAAGAAAAGAGGCAGAAGAAGAGCTCAAAAACCAGCGTAGAATCATGGAAAAATTTTTGGAGGCTTCTCCTGTGGGTATTGCCATGGTCCAAAACAGGATGTTTAAATGGGTGAATGCTGAAATGGTTCGGATGTTTGGGTATGGGGACAAAGAGCAATTACACAATAATAGTGTTCGCATGATTTACATCGCCCCCGAGGACTATGATTATGCTGGTCAGACTATTTATGATAGTTTGATTACCCGGGAAACAGCAGACTATGAAATAGATGTGGTGAAAAAAGATGGCGGGGTTTTTCCTGTTCATATTCGTCTCAATTGTATGGATAGCGATGATCCCATGGCCTGGACCATTGCTATTTTTATTGATATTTCCCAGAGAAAGGCGGCGGAAAAAGAAATCTATGAGCAAGAACGGCTTCAAGGGGTCTTGGAGATGGCAGGCGCTGTCTGCCATGAAATCAACCAACCTCTCCAGGCAATTCTTGGTAATTCTGAATTGTTGCTCCTGGGCCCGGGCCAGGATATGGCCGGTGATAATTTGAACTCTATTAAATCCCAGGCTACCCGGTTGGGAGAAATAACCAAAAAATTATCCAATATCACTCAATACAAGACTGTTGATTATCCCGGCAATACCAAAATTGTTGATATATGGGGGGGCTGACAGCGATAGGTCCAATTAATGGAAAAAAATTCAGATATCAAGGCTATCTTGTTGTTTCTTTGCAAGGTCATCTAAATATCGTTCAACATATGCCCGTAAATTACGATCCGGATCAAATGCTTCAGAATAATAATTGAGGACCCACCATAGAGTGTTGAGTTGTTCGCTGTCATCCTGCCAGAAGATAACCGATTCTTTTATAGCCTCAGGTGTTCCCAATTCGGAGTTTATTTTAACGTAAAAATCGTAACACATGGAACGGGTTACGGGTTTTAAGCCCAAAGCAGTGACGGTATTTCGATTGATCATACCTGCCCCCTTTAAAATTAAAAGATCTGCTGTGAATATTAATTTATTTCCTACATGAAATCGTCCCGATTGTAAACTTAAAGATGGAACAACTCTATATGGTAAAGGAATGCACCTGGATAAATAAAATCTTGCTTTGAATGTCAGGTATCTGTCATCCGAGAGGTTTTAAGCAGTTGATTTCCAAGCATCTGGATGACAAGTTTATGCAGATCTGTAGTGAGTAAGGGATTTTGCGTTTCAAGCTTTACGCGTTGGGCAGCGGATAATTTATAAACGATCCCTTTTTTCACGATCATGGCGTCATAGGAAGAATGATAGCCTAAAAATGAGCCTAGTTCACCGGTTATAGACCATGGTCCAAGTGTTCTGACTCTACTTTTTCGGCCGTCACTTTCTATCTTGATTAGGGCAATCTGTCCACTCTCTATGAAAAACAGATCAGAGCTTTCATCTCCTTGATTATATAGAAAGTCTTTTTCGTTTACCGTGAGTTTTTCAAGGTATTGTCTTATGTTGTCTACAACAGTCTCAAATAGAATCTGGACATCAAGGGCCGCTATCATATCATGATACGCTGCCTGAAACAGCTTATTTTCTGAGTTTTTCCCAGTAATATGGGATTGCTGAATCCTTTGTTTTTCGTCAAGGATCATCTTGTCTTCACATAGCTCAAGTGCTTCATCAAGACTTGGAAAAATGTTCAGGGGTGAATGGTGCTTATGGGTAAATTTATTGGTTTTGAAAAGAGTTGAGACTTCAGAAGATAAATTAACAAGGAACAATGTAATTGTTTTTTTATCAAGGTGATATAAGAGTTTTTCAAAACTTTTGATGGCAGAAGAATCCATGCTCTGGACCAGTTTCATATCTATGATAATAAATTGAATTGTTTTGTCATCTGTTGCCACCATGATTTTAACTTTTTCATAAAGGCTGTTGGCCGTTCCAAAAAAGATAAATCCCTGGAGTTGGAGGATGATGGATTGTTCCCCCGTGTAATCATGAATTCTTTGATCGGTTATGGATCTATCTTTATTGCTTCTTAGTTTTGTTCCATCAAGATTTTGGTTCATCCGATTAACGCGTACTTTTTTCTATGAAGATCAAAAAGCTTCAATTTGAAAAATTCAAAATCACGATATCCATAGGCCTGCCTTTTCATAGTTTTAATTTTGTTATTGGT
>JAAELK010000439.1 GCA_024226935.1 Desulfobacteraceae bacterium | reverse complement strand
TATCGGAATTCCAAGCTTAATCTCAACCTTATAATCACTCCCTCATCTCACTCGCAGCTTCCCTATTGCCAGCCGATCTTAACTCGGAACCCACTTCTTTGCAACACTATCTTTTGAACTACCCGTCAATCCTCGGTCTTCAGACTTTTGACCTTGACCCATGACGGGAGGTACTGATGCTTTTGGAATCCCTTTGGGAACCTTTGGAATCTTTTGAACCCTTAACTTTTGGAGGATGCTTATGAAAATACAACTCGAAGACGGTGTTTGGTTAACGGACGGACAAGGTGATCCACCTCGAACTTTGGTGGAAGACAATGCTAAGGATTTTTTGACTATGGAGGAGGCAGCGGTTGCTCTTGAAAAAGCTCGTGAGTTTCGTCCCTTTTTGGATGCTGAGATTGTGGGTAGCTTTTTTTAGGTCTGGAGATGGACCTGGACTAAAATATGAAAATAATATGCGTTACTGAGTAACTAATATTATTTTCACTGGAATGGATGGATGCCAACTTGCTGTTGTGATCACTGCCATATATAATGCATTGCAAACGCTGTAGATATTTACTATCGTGATGACTGTTAGAATTGTACTTGAATTTAAACTGAAATTGGATAGGCTGAGATGGGTGGAACGTCATAGTAAT
>JAAELK010000438.1 GCA_024226935.1 Desulfobacteraceae bacterium | reverse complement strand
GGTCATTTTCGCTTCTCAAGCAGTTAGGACGACTGCTTGAGATTTAGCGTAATCCCCCTGCCTTTCCGCGGCTGGGTCGAGACGAGAACAATTAAATCCAAATAATACATAAAAAGTTACATGCGATTACCCTGAATCACCCTTAAGATTAGATACCTTGACTTCGCGCTTATGTTTGGGTACAAATATTAGTAAGGAAAGATCTATATTCTGTTGAGGTGTTCTTTTATCTGTACTATTTATTCTATCGCGTCTTGGAAATTTTATTATTAAGGTGCTTTCCTATTTATTCTTCATACAAATTTTTATAATCGTCTATTAAAAAGGTGATTGGTAAAACCTGGGAGGTGACGGCTTATGTCCATTGCTAAAGTCTGTACACAAAAAGGGAACAGGATAATAGTATTAATAGCAGTTATAGTCATTTTTCAGGCTTTTATGGCAAGGGCAGATGATAAAACTGTAATAATCGGTCTTAATTATCCCAGAACCGGTCCTTATTCGGTCCAGGGACTGGATCAGTTCAGGGCTGCAGAACTTGCAGCAGAAGAGATCAATGCTACCGGCGGGGTTTTGGGACGAAAAATTGTTCTGGTTTGGCGGGATTCCCAGTCAAGGATAGACACAACTATTTCCAATGTAACAGATCTGATTGACAATGAGCAGGCGGCGATGATTTTTGGCGGGTCTGCCAGCAGCGTTGCCATAGCCGCAAGCAGAGTCTGTCAGGAGAAAAATATTCTTTTTTTTGGTACACTGACGTACTCAACCGCAACCACAGGAACCGATGCCCACCGTCATACATTTCGCGAATGTTATAATGCCTGGATGGGCGCAAAAGCCATCGGAGCCTATCTTGAAAAAAATTTTCCGGCAGAAACAAAAAAATACTTTTTTATTACCGCAGATTATACATGGGGTCATACCACGGAAGCCTCTGTGAGGCATTTTTCAAAAACAGATGACAGTGTTAGACACAAAGGCATAAAGACGCCATTCCCGGATGGAACAGAAAAAGATTTTAAGAAAGCAATTTTATTTGCCAAGATAATGAAACCGGATGTTTTGGTTCTGGTTCTTTTTGGAAAGGATATGAGTAGGGCCATACGGCAGGCCACTATTTTAGGACTTAATAAAAAGGTTCAGATCATAGTGCCCAACCTTACCCTGGGTATGGCAGATATCAGTGGGCCAAAGGTCATGGAAGGTGTCATAGGTACTTTACCCTGGTGCTGGAAGGTGCCCTATCAATATGATTATACCGGGGGGAAAAAATTTATTGAATCATTTGTAAAAAGATATAACAGATATCCATCCACCTCCGGGGCATCTGCCTATACAATTTTATACCAATACAAAACTGCCGTTGAAAGGACTCAATCTTTTGATTCTTCTGCTGTGATCAGAAGCCTTGAAGGTCATAGGTATATCTCTTTAAAAGATGAACAAATGTGGCGAAAATTTGATCATCAATCTGTCCAGAGTGTTTATACAGTCAAATGCAAGCCTGAAGCTGAGGTTATAAAAGACAGGTTTAATCTGGATTATTTTGAAATTATCGACATGATGCAGGGACAAGAAGCTGTTCGTACAAGGGATGAATGGAATGCTGTGCGGGTGAAGGCTGGCAAACCTACAAAGTTGGAACAACTGCCGGAGTAATCTGAGTTGACAATCCCATTGGATATTTTTCATGTTTTATAACAACAATACCGGAGGGTAGAGTGAAAAAAATCAATTTTGGAAATCTTTTTACCGGGAGCATCCGAGCCAAGATTTTTATCGGTTTTTTTATTGCCATTATTCCCATTATAGCCGTAGTTTTTATAAATTATTATCCTAGTCGGAATAACACACTTCAGACAGCCTGGCGGCTGATGGAACTTTCCACCCGCAATTGTGCTGAGAGACTGAACACATATTTTGATGCCAGGCAAACACTTTTTACCAGTTGGACCGAAGATGATATTTTTGGCATGGCCATTGAGTTTAATACCCTAAAAGAGCTCAAAGACCATTTTGCTTTATTGATGAAGAATCATCCGGAATTTTTTTTGCTTCTGGTAACGGATAAAAACGGAAAAGTCCTTGAAGCAGCTTCAGGTTCAAAAGGGGAGTCAAAAGAGGTTGAAATGCTCAAGGGGACCACCGTCATCGAAATTGGGGCACTGATGATGGAAAAGGATCGTCAAATCAGTCTTGTAAAAAATAATCTTATGAAAAAACCGGATCAACAGGAGTCATACGCTGGTGTTTACAGTTTCAAGACAAAAGATTCTTCCGGAAATCAAAATGGTTTTTTTCTTGCTTACCTTGATTGGTCGATTATTCAAGCCATGATTGACCAGATGTATGCCCAGATGATGGGAAATGGGTTTAACAGCAGCTATATTGCTTTATTTGATATAAATCTGGAAAGGATTATCAGCCACTCTGCCAGTTCATTCTCCTTTGATCAATCTATTGAAAAAGTTATTGCTGCAAAAAATAAAGAAATTGTGAAAACTTCAACTGAACGGGGGGTAGAATATGTGATAAGCAAACCATTGATGATAGCTTCAAAAGGATCAACCCTAAAAAAGAATGGGGGATTCAAGGTAGATAGTTATCTTACAGTTTTTGTTACACAACGGGATATTCTTTCGAGTGTACGTAAAGTTATGGGATTTGCCGTTGCCGTAGCAGGTATCGGGTGTGTTGTTCTTTTTGTAATCTGTTTTTTTCTTGCTAGATCTATTGGTCATCCCATGGGAGAATTGGTGAATGTACTTGAAGCATATGGAAAAGGCGATATGGATGTCAGGGCTGATCTGAAATCCAGAGATGAGATCGGTTATTTTGCAGAAAAATTTAATGCCATGTTGGAGCAGATTAATGTGTCGGCCACAACGCTTCAAAATAGTGAATCAAAATATAGACAGCTTTTCAGTGATTTGCAAAATGCCATAAATAAAAAAGAGTATTCCTTCAGATTTGTGCCGGAATCAAAAAAAGATGAGCTTGCCATATCCCTGAATAAAATGCTCATAACCCTTGAAAAAGCAGATGTTAAAACAATCAGTCAGGATTGGCTGAAAACAGGCCTGGCCGCTTTGAACAACACCATAAGCGGAGAAAGGAACCTGAAAGATCTTTGTGAAAAAGCCATCAGATTTATTGCAAAATATGTTGGTGTCCAGGTGGGGACTTTTTTTGTCAAAGATCCGGAAAAAGAGGAATTTACCCTTGTGACAAATTATGCTTTCAGGGAAAGAAAAGGTTTTTTAAACCGGTTTAAACCTGGTGAAGGGCTTGCTGGGCAGGCGGCATTGGAAAAAAAACAAATTCTTTTTACCGATGTTCCCCGTGATTATATAAAGATCGAGTCTTCTTTGGGCCATGCGGTGCCGGAAAATATTCTTGTTCTTCCCCTGGTTTTTGAAAAAGATGTCAAGGGTGTGATTGAACTTGGTATGGTTAAAGCGTTTACAGAACTTGAGATCGACTTTATCGAACAAGCAGGAAATATTCTTGCAGTTGCATTGAGTACAGCCATGTTTAATGCAAAACTGGAAAACCTTCTGGAGTACACCAGGGAGCAGTCCCAAGAGCTTAAGGAACAGCAGGAGGAACTCAAAGCTGCAAATGAAGAGCTGGAAGAACAGACCGGCATTTTAAAGGAATCGGAAACAAAACTTCAGCTCCAGCAGGAAGAGTTGCAGGCAAGTAATGAAGAACTTGAAGAAAAGACCGAAATTCTTGAAACCCAGAAAAATGATATAAATACAAAAAATGTTTCCCTTCTGGTGAAGCAAAAAGAGGTTGAAGAAAAAGCAAGGCAGCTTGAACAGGCTACCCGATATAAGTCGGAATTTCTTGCTAATATGTCCCATGAGCTTCGCACTCCGTTAAACAGCCTATTAATTCTTGCCAATATGCTTGCAGAAAATGAAGAAAAAAATCTTAATCCGGATCAGGTAGAATCGGCAGCTTCCATTCACCGGAGCGGTCAGAACCTTTTGCGCCTCATCAATGATATTCTTGATCTTTCAAAAATTGAGGCAAAAAAAATTGAGTTGAGTCTCTCAAAGATCAGTATTCAAAGCCTTGCTGCCATGTGTAAAACAGAATTTTCACATATGGCAAAAGAGAAAGGGCTTGATTTTGATATAGATGTGAAAGGGGATCTGCCAAAAACAATCATTACAGATGATCTCAGGTTAAACCAAATCATCAGAAATCTTGTGGGCAATGCCATTAAATTTACCGAAAAAGGGATAGTCTCTCTTGTCTTTTCCAGGCCTGATATCAAGGTAAAGTTCAGCATAAAAGAGCAGGATCGGGAAAAAATAATCGCCATTTGTGTTGCGGATACCGGACCTGGAATTCCCGAGGATAAGCGACAGCAGATTTTTGAGGCATTCAAACAGGTTGATGGTTCCATAAGCCGCAGCCACGGCGGGACAGGCCTGGGTTTGTCCATATCCCGGGAGCTTGCCTTTCTTATTGGTGGGGAGTTAAGGGTTGAGAGCGCTTTGGGGAAAGGTGCCGTGTTTACCCTTTATCTGCCTGAAACGTATTCGGCTGCTGTTGATACATCTTTTTCTGATCAAAAAGCAGATTTACCGCCTGAAAAGACCAGAATAACTGAAAGACGGCAACCCTCTAAATCCTTGGAAAAGCAAAAACAAAGTGTCCCGCAAAAAATTGTTTATTCCCATTCCAAGACGATGTTGATCATTGAGGATGACAATGAATTTGCCGCTATTCTTGCCAATTTTTTCCAGAAACACGGTTATGAGAGTGTCATTGCATCGGACGGTGAAACGGGGATAAAATTTGTCATTGAACATCAACCCACTGCCATCATCCTTGATATAGGACTTCCAGGAGTCGATGGATGGGCGGTTTTAAATGAATTGAAGAACAATCCGGCCACCCGGCATATCCCCGTGCATATTATGTCGGCCTTTGATAATACCAGGCAGGGGCTTGAAAAGGGGGCTGTGGGGTATTTGACAAAGCCTGTTGATACCAAAGGCCTACAAAAAGCTTTGGACAGTATTGAAAGTGTCCTGGCAAGTAATGTAAAGGAACTTCTTATTATTGAGGATAATAAAGAACTGCGGACAAGTATTCTCAAGTTGATGAAGACCAATGATATCCACGCTATTGCAGTTGATACCGGTAAAAAAGCGCTTTCTTTGTTAAAAAAACAAACATTTGACTGTATGATTCTTGATCTTGGCCTGCCGGATATTACGGGGTTTGAATTGCTGGATATTATTAAGGCGGACCCGGCCATGGAGAAAATTCCGGTCATTGTTTTTACGGGGAGGGATTTAAGTATTGAGGAAACTCAAAAGCTTGAAACATACTCCTCCAGCATTGTTTTAAAAAATGCCGCCTCCATGGAAAGGCTTTTGGATGAAACGGCTCTTTTTATGCATAGGGTGGAAAATGATATGCCTGAAAAACATCAGCAGATTATCCGGACCTTGAGAGACAGGGAATCAATTTTGTCGGGGAAAACAGTCCTGCTGGTGGACGATGATATGCGTAATGCCTTTGCCCTTAATAAGTTTTTAAAATCCAAAGGTATGGAGGTTGTGATTGCAGATAATGGGCAAAAAGCTCTTGAAATTCTTGAAGAGGAGAAAAAACCGGATATTATTCTTATGGATATTATGATGCCGGTGATGGATGGGTATCAAACCATGAAAGAGATTAGAAAACAAAAAGAGTTTAAAGATCTTCCAATTCTTGCTTTAACGGCAAAGGCAATGGAATCTGACCGTGAGGAGTGCATTAAATGCGGGGCAAACGATTATCTTTCAAAGCCGGTTGATACTTCAAAACTTCTCACAATGCTCAGGGTTTGGCTTTACTCTTAACTTTGGATAGGGAATATGGATAATCAGGATATAGAAATAAAGGTTCTCATGGAAGCGGTCCATTTGAAACACGGGTATGATTTCAGGCAGTATGCCGGTGCATCCTTGACCCGCAGGGTAAAAAAATGTCTGGCTGACACAGGTTTAAACAATATTTCAGACATGATTCCCCTTGTGATTCATGACAAGGCTTTTTTTAATTCTTTTCTTCATAATTTGTCAGTAAATGTCACTGAAATGTTCCGGGATCCCCAGTTTTTTTTATCCTTGAGAGAAAAGATTGTACCATATCTCAAGACCTTTCCCTTTATCAAGGTCTGGTCGGTTGGGGTTTCTACGGGGGAAGAGGTGTATTCGTTGGTAATTGTACTCAAAGAGGAGGGATTATACGAAAAATCTCTGATCTATGCCACCGACTTTAATGATAGTGTGCTTGAATCTGCACAAAAGGGGATATATTCCATTGATAATATAAAAACCAGTACATTAAATTATCAAAAGTCCGGAGGAAAAAAGTCCTTTGGAACTTACTATCATGCTGATTATAATTCAGTAATTATTGACAGATCTCTTAAAAAAAATATTGTTTTTGCAAATCACAATCTTGCAACAGACAGTGTATTTGGTGAGATGAACTTGATTTTGTGCAGGAATGTGTTGATATATTTTAATAAAGATTTGCAAGAAAGGGTTCTGGAGCTTTTTAAAAATAGTCTCCGTGCCTATGGTTTTCTTTGTCTGGGGAGCAAGGAGACCATAAATTTTTCCGGTATTGTTGATTCTTTTGTGCCAATTGTTAAAAAGCAGAAGATTTTTCAAAAAAAAGTAAACCCTGCCTTTGAGGGGGTGAAATGAAATATGATTTTCATGTTTTGGTCATTGGGGTGTCTGCTGGTGGTTTCAGGGCTCTTCACACAATACTTCCCATGTTTCCCAAAGATTTTTCCTGTCCTGTGATCATCGTTCAACACCGAATGGCAACAGATGAAAATTTTTTTGTGGAATCATTAAATAGCAAATGTAACATGGGCGTTAAAGAGGCAGAGGATAAGGAACAGATAGAAGCCGGGAAAATCTACATTGCTCCGGGGGGGTATCATCTTCTGGTTGAGAAAAATCATATCCTTTCTTTGTCGGTTGATGAGCCAGTCAGTTATGCAAGGCCATCGGTTGACGTTTTATTTGAAACAGCCGCCCAGGCTTTTGGTGCTCATCTGATAGGGATAATTCTCACGGGTGCAAATTGTGATGGAAGTGAAGGGATAAAAAATATAAAAGCAAATAAGGGACTTACGATAGCCCAGGATCCAGATACGGCAGAGGCCAGTATGATGCCGGTTTCGGCAATTGCAACAGGCTGTGTTGACTTTGTTTTACTTCTGGAAGATATTCCTTCTTTTATAATTGGTTTAGTGGAGGACCACCATGGAGAATGTTAGCTCTAAGCCTAAAATACTCATAGTGGATGATACACCGGAAAATATCATTGCATTTGAAATGCTGGTGAAGAAATTGGATGTGGATATTGTAACTGCAAATTCCGGGGAAGAAGCCCTTGCTGCCACTTTGTATGACGATTTTTCCCTGATTTTGCTGGATGTAATGATGCCGGGGATGAATGGTTATGAAGTTGCGGAACTGCTGCAAAAAGATGATAGAACTTCCGGTATCCCCATTATTTTTGTTACAGCCATGGATAAGAGTGATGCCCAGGAAATCAAGGGATACACCAGGGGGGCTGTTGATTTTATTTTCAAACCGATTAATGAGATCGTTTTAACCTGTAAGATCAAGGTACACCTTGAACTATACAGGATGAAAAAATTTATTGAAATGATTATGCTTAAACAGCAGACTGAAAATCCAAAGATCCTTATAGTGGATGATACTCCTGAGAATCTTTTTGTATTGGAAAAAGTGCTTGGAAAACTGGATGCCGATATAATAAAGGCTGCTTCCGGTAATGAAGCCCTTTCCAGTATTCTTTATAATAATTTTGCCCTCATAATTTTAGATGTTCAAATGCCTGAAATGAACGGTTATGAAGTTGCCGAAATATTAAAATCCGATGACCGGACTGAAAACATTCCCATTATTTTTGTCACAGCCATAGACAGGGATGTCGTAAAGGAGATTAAAGGCTATAGTAAAGGGGCGGTTGATTTTATATTTAAACCGCTGAATGAGTTTATTCTCATAAGCAAGGTAAAAATATTTCTTGAGATTCATAAGATAAAAACTGGTCTTGAAAGCATGGTGTTAGCGCGAACCCGTGAGTTGGAAAAAAATAATAAAGAACTAAGAGCCCAGATTCAAAGAAATGAACGTACAGCAAAAGAATTGGTAAATGCAAGATCTTACCTGTCCAATGTGATCAACTCCATATCCTCATCTATGGCAGGTGTCGATTCCCAGGCCAATATTATTGATATGAATATCGAGGCCCAGAAAAGTTCGGGCTTTTCTTCTGAGGCGGCAAAGGGACGGCCCATAAAAGAGATTTTTCCCTGTTATGGAGAATTGACAAAATATATCCTCCTATCCATGGAAAAAGGTGAACCCATTGAGAAAAACAGGATCAAGGTATATTTTAATGATACTCTATTGATTAAGAACTTCAGTATCTGTCCTTTAATTGGTAATGGAATTCGAGGGGCCGTTGTCAGGATAGATGATGTAACGGAAAAGGCGAGAATTGATGAGATGATGATTCAGTCCGAAAAAATGCTTTCCATCGGCGGTCTTGCCGCAGGCATGGCCCATGAAATTAATAATCCCCTTGCTGGGATTATCCAGAATATCCAAGTTGTGAAAAATCGCATAAAAAAGGATCTTCCCAAAAACAGGGCTGTTGCGCAAGAATGTGGAATCACCCATGGAGCGCTAAAAACCTATATGGAAAAACGGGATATTTTCCGGATGATCGATTCTATTATGGAGTGTGGGGAACTTGCTGTACAAATTGTGGAAAATATGCTCAGCTTCAGTCAGAAAAGTGTAGGCAGGGCAACCAAGGAAGATATCAGAGAATTAATGGATAAAACCCTCGAACTGGCTAAAAATGAATATGATCTGAAGAAAAGTTTTGATTTCAGGCAAATTGAGATTCAACGCCAATATGAGCAGGACTTGCCTGATATATCCTGCCAGAGAAGCAAAATTCAGCAGGTTATACTCAATCTTTTAATAAATGGAGCCCATGCCCTGGCTGAAAATAGGGAAGCTGATAAAAACATCAGTCGTTTCATTCTCAGCATAAGATCTGATAAAGGTATGGTTTGTATGGAAATAGAAGACAATGGTGCGGGGATGGAAGAAGCCGTCCGCAAAAGAGTTTTCGAGCCTTTTTTTACAACAAAACAAACAGGTACTGGGCTTGGGCTGTCCATTGCATATTTTATTATTACAGAAGAACATGGTGGAACGATGGAAGTGGAGTCTTCCCTGGGTAAGGGGACAAAATTTATTATCCGATTACCGGTATAATGCAATATTGTTGTTTTTTGCCCATCTTCTATTTAGTGGCTGACCGAAAACCCGTGCTTGGATGAAAACTTGCCCATATGTAAGGTGCAAGAAAACTTGAAACCGGAGTGTACTCCAGTACATGAGGCCCGATTCTATAATTTAGCAAGTTTTTGCAGCAACGCGGCAGATGGGCAAGTTTTCGTTCAAGCACTATTTAGTTGGCTACATGTATATATGAAAGTGCTGATCTTATCCCATCACTTGTCGGAAAATAAGTAAATATAATATTATGTTTGAATTAAAATTGACACCAGACAAAAAAATATGTTTTTTGTCTGGCTGGACATGGTATATAGTTCCTTGTTTTTTTTTGGTAAATTCACTCCCTTAATTGATGACAGACAAGGTAATATAATGCCTATTATAGAGGTCAAAAACTTAAAAAAATATTTTCCAGTGACGGGTGGGATATTTCTTCGGCGAAGGGGATGGGTATATGCGGTGGATGATGTCTCTTTTACTGTGAATAAAGGAGAAACCTTAGGAATCGTGGGAGAATCTGGTTGTGGTAAAACAACTTTGGGGCGGTGTATAATGGGAATGTATGATTTCACCCATGGTGAAGTTGTGGCATGTAATCAATCGGTTTCAAAGATGAACTTAACCCAGAGAAAAAAGCTTGCCCTGGGCCTTCAGATGATTTTTCAGGATCCCTTTGAGTCTTTGGACCCAAGACAGACCGTGGGGCAGAGTCTGGAGGAAAAATATCTAATTCACCCTAGGGCCGGTATAAGCTTTGATTCCGATATAGATAAATTGATGGATCAGGTGGGGCTTTTACCGGATTCTCTGTTAAAATATCCCCATGAGTTTTCCGGTGGTCAGCGCCAAAGAATTGGTATTGCCCGGGCCGTCAGCATGGAACCGGATATTATTATCTGTGATGAACCTGTATCTGCTCTGGATGTCTCTGTCCAGTCCAAGATCTTGAATCTTTTGCTTGAACTCCAGGAAAAAATAGGATTGACCTATATTTTTATCTCTCATGATTTGTCCGTAGTTCGGCATATTTCAGATCGGATTGCGGTCATGTATCTGGGGAAAATTGTTGAAATTGCCGATGCCCAAATTATATATGATCATGCCTTACATCCCTATACCAATGCCTTGTTGTCCGCTATTCCTGTTCCTGACCCTGAATTGAAAAAACAACGGATTATTTTGAAAGGAGAGGTGCCGTCTGTCGAAAATCCGCCCCCTGGATGCCGGTTTAACACCCGGTGTGGATATGCAAAAGATCTTTGCCGGAAGACAGAACCGAAACTTTTCCCCAATAAAAATGATTCCTCCCATTTGACGGCCTGTCACTTTTTTTCATGAAGGTGATGGTCTTGTCTAAGCTTGTTTTTAAAGTTGATTAAGGGTATTGATCATCTAAATCCCAGATTTTGTAAATTGATGAAATTAATTGGGTTTTATTTTCCTTGGGATTGCTTTATTATCCGGGCAAATTGACTTGCGAAAAAATGTCTGGAATGCTAAAGTTCCCCTCCTATTGGTGAAGGTACTATTAAATATAAATATAAGGAGAAGGCTTGGATGACGGGTCTGTATCGAATTCGAATTTTTGCTCTTTTTCTGTTTGGGCTGTTTGTTTTAGGGGTTGATGGTTGTACCGGTTCTCCGGAGACAACTATGTCCGGTTATCTCATCAAGGTTGGATCTCATATGGTTTTTTCAGAGGACTTTACCGAGGAGCTTGATTTGAAACTGGCAGCTTACCCCTATGATTTTAAAAAAAATCGGGTGGAATATAATCAAATAGTATTTGATCTTGTTTCTATTTTATCGGAAGAAAGCGTATTGTTGGCTGCAGCTTTTGATACAGGTATTCGGGTGACAACTTCGGAGCTTTCCTGTGCCATCGTTTCCTGTCGGGAAGATTATCCCGAAGACAGCTTTGATCAGATGTTATTGGAAAATGCTATTTCGTATTCATATTGGAAGAAAACGCTCAAAAAAGATCTTATCATCGATAAATTTATTCAACAAGAACTCAAGGATAAAATTGAAATTTCACCGGAGGATGTGGTCTTATTTTATAATGAGCACATCGGCCAAAAGGTTGTTGCAGATGAAAATAAATTTGTATCACATCTGCGTGTGGAAAAAAGCCAGGAGTCCTATGCTGAATGGATCATGGCATTAAAAAAACTTTATCCGGTGGATATAAATAAAAAAGCCCTGACACCGTTTTTAATGGGGTTGGAAAAGAATAAAGGACATGTAAATGATTAAAAATACCAAGTTCAGTATCCTGTGTTTAGTCTTGATTATTATAGGGGCTTATTCGATTGCATCTGCTGAAATTGTTGATCGTATTGTGGCGGTTGTCAATAATGATATTATAACTCTTCGGCAACTCGATAAGGCCACAAAACCTTATAAATTGAATATAGAAGCTTCTCAAAATTCCAGTGAACAAAAAAAACAACTGATTGAGACCTTGGAAAAGGATGTCCTTGGGCAATTGATTGATCGGTCTCTTACCTCCCAGGAGGCAGTAAAATATAATATTGAGGTGACAAAAAAAGAGGTTGACGGTGCCATTAATTATTTCATGAAAACAAATAAAATGGACCAGGAAGGGTTTGAAAGATCCCTGACAGCAGAGGGGATATCTTATAAGGATTATCGGGCTAAAATGAGGGGAGAAATCTTGCAGTCTATGTTGATTAACAGGGCTGTTCGTTCCCAGGTTATTATTACGGACACGGATATCAAAAACTATTATGATGCCCATAAAGAAGAATTTTCAGGAATGAAAAAATATCATTTAAGAAATATTCTCATGGAAAATAAAGCTGATCTTCGAGCGGTTGAAAAAAAACTGGGAAAAAATTTTTCCTTTGCTCAATTGGCAAAAAAATATTCCATTGCAACCAACGCATCCGATGGAGGTGATCTGGGAGCCTTTGAACTCAATAGTTTCAGTGAAAATATTAAAAACAGCTTGCAGTCCTTGGGAAAGGGGGATCATACTCCTATCCTGGAGGCGGGGCAGGGATACCAGATTTTATTTGTAGAAAATCTCCTTATGGAAGGGAATAAAACCCTTAAACAGGCCAGTGATCAGATTGAAAATATTTTATACAAAGAGAAGGCGGAAAAACGGTTTTCCGAATGGATGGACTCCTTGAAAAAACATGCCCATATTGTAATCTTGCTTTGATATATGAATTCAAAACTCAACAGGCAGGGGTAAATAATGCAGAATGAACAAATGCAGATTCTGAGCATCAGCCTGAAAAGGCTGTTGCGACGTGGGGCTACCAGACAATTGATAAATATTATCAATAAGACCCATATGGCGGATCTGGCTATTGTTTTCAAAGAGCTTTCAAGGTCTTATCAGGATAAATTGTTTCAGCTCATCAAAGACCCGGAGCAAATAGGTATTCTTTTTTCCAAATTGGACGAGTCCATTTTTCTTGCCTTCGTTAAAAATGTGGAATTTGAACAATTGGTGGTAATCTTTAACCATATGCCTTCGGATGATGCCGCTGAACTTTTAGGCCTTTTGGATGAACAATTATCCGACCGGATTCTTGCCAAGATGCAGAAAAAAGAGTCTGATAAGGTTGAGCAGTTGATGAGTTATGGAGAGGATACTGCCGGCAGTCTTATGGTTACAGATTTTATTGCCCTGGAAGAAGATATCTGTGCTAAACAGGTTATTGAATCATTGCAGAATCAATATCTTGATGTTGAAATGCCTTTTTATATTTATGTTGTTGATGTCTACGGCAAACTTGTGGGAGTCAGTTCTTTGCGACAATTGGTGGTGGTTCATCCGGGTAAACCCTTAAAAGAGTTCATGGCCGCCGATCCTGTATCTGTAAAACCCTATACCGACCGTGAAGAGGTGGCAAGACTTGTATCCCGCTACGATTACCTGGCATTACCCGTGGTGGATGATGATAATAAAATTGTGGGTATTGTAACGGTGGATGATGTCATCGATATTCTTCATGAGGCTGCCACTGAAGATATGTTGAAAATGGCCGGTGTAGGAGATGAATATGTGGAAACCCAGACCGTTATTAAAGGAACACGGATTCGGCTTCCCTGGTTGTTTGCCAGTTGTTTTGGGGGGATTGTGGCTTTCTTTGTCATTGAGGGATTTTGGGGATGTTCTGGTGAAATTTACCAGTCTTGCAGCCTTTATTCCGGTGATTACGGGTATGGGGGGCAATATCGGAATTCAAAGTTCTACCATTGTGGTCCGGGGAATTGCCATGGGCCGCATTAATATCCAGGATTTTTTCAAGGTCGTGTCTAAGGAATTGGCCGTGGGATTGATTCTTGGAATCATATACGGTTCTTTAATCGGTCTTGTGGCAAAATTTGTCTTTGCAACCGAACCTTTTTCATGGATGTTGGCTGTTACTGTGGGGCTTTCCATTGTTTCTTCCATGACAGTGGCAGCCTTGTTGGGATCTACCGTGCCATTGATTTTTGAACGATTACATATAGATCCTGCCGTGGCCACGGGTCCTTTTGTCACGACTTCCATTGATATCGTCAGTGTGTTTTGCTATTTTACGATCACAAAAGTGCTTATTAGTATCTAGGTTTTTCTATGTCGGATTTTTGTACAGATGCCATTTTATTGCGTAAAATTGAATACGGGGATCATGATTATATTATCACTTTTCTGACTCAATCCCGGGGCAAAGTTTCGGTGATAGCTAAAAATGCCAAAAAAAGTGTGAAAAGGTTTTCAGGTGCCCTTGATCTGTTTTCGGTTAACCATATCCAGTGTACTTTTCCCAAAAAAAATAAAGACTCTTTGATCATTCTTTCCCAGACTGATCTTGAGCTTGGATTTGTAAATATCCGCTATGATGTATTCAAGACTGCCTATGCCTGTTACTGGGTTGAACTCGTATATCTCTGGCTGGAAGAAGGCAAAAGGCAGATCCAGTTATATGAACTGCTCTTGTTTGTTCTTGATATGCTGAACCGGTCTGATATCAAAATGGAGGTTTTAAGTCTTTTGTTTCAGATTCGTTTTATGCGGTTTTCAGGATTTAGTCCGAACATAGAATCTTGTGAAAATTGCAACACTCTGTTAGATGATATTCTCCAAAAGAGTATTCAATTTGATTTTGGGGAAGGCAAAATTATTTGCTCCAATTGTTTGGAAAAAAAATCAAGATACGGGATGTGTGTGTCAAAGGGTACGTTAAAACAGCTCTTCTGGATCAATATGGTCGATATTCAAAGGGCAGAGCGGATTAAATCTTCTCTTTTTTCCATCAAAGAAGGACAAATTTTATTGGAATCATTTATATCTTTTCATATTGGTCGGGAGTTTAAAAGTTTGAAATTTTTAAGACGGTTGAGGCAGGAAGGATGAATTTTAATCAGATATTAGAAAAAAAACCAATACAGGCATCTGTGCCCTGTCGGATAGATATTGGTGGTACTCTGGATATTTCCACCTTTTATCTGCCCATGGCACATCTGAATCCGGCAAGTTTTAATATTGCCCTTGATATGCGTACTTTTGTTACTCTTGCAGCCTTCCCCAAAGGGAGGATAAAGATATCTTCCCGGGGGTTTGAGTCTGTTGAATTTGATCAAAAAAAGGTGAGGTTTGATCATGCCATGGGGTTGATGTTTGCAGTTGCCAGGTATTTTAATGCCCATGGGGTTCATATTCAGATCCATTCCACCTCCCCTCCAAAGAGTGCTTTGGGAGGATCTTCCTGTGCAGCCGTTGCCATGATTGCAGCTTTTTATGCTGCCCTGGGGCAAGAGATAATTCCTGAAAAAATTATTTGGCTGGCCCATTATATTGAATCTTCCGTGGCAGGGGTTCCCTGCGGGGTTCAAGATCAAGCTGCTGCCGCCTTTGGCGGGGTAAACCTGTGGGAATGGCAGATGGGGGAAAGGGGTCCTAAATTTAAAAGAATGCCGGTTTTTGAAGAAAACCAAGATCTTTCCGGACTTAATGACCATATTCTTGTTGCCTATTGTGGAATTCCCCATATCTCAAAAGATATTAATAAACAATGGGTCGAATCTTTTATCCGGGGGGAAACCACAGGAGTTTTTGAAAAAATTGTGGAGATTACAAAAGATTTTTTTGGGGCTGTAAAGACCGGAAATTTCGGTCTGGCGGGTCAATTGATGGCTAAAGAGACCAGGTTAAGGCTTGCAATGACACCGGAGGTGCTTGACAAAACAGGCATAAAGTTGTTTGAAAGAGCTCTGTCATTAAATTGCGGTGCCAGGTTTACCGGGGCCGGCGGGGGAGGTTGTCTCTGGGCCATTGGAGAAAAAGACAGGATTCAAGATCTGGCTTATGCCTGGCGGAAATTGTTAGAACCGGTTGAGGATGCATCTGTTCTTGACACGTTAATAGACACAAACGGTATTTTGATTTTATAACCATTTTATATAAAGACAGGAGTAACATGAATTTTCAAGATGTTATCTTAAACCTGAACAAATTCTGGGCAGAAAAAGGCTGTGTCCTGATACAATCCTATGACATGGAAGTGGGGGCCGGTACATTTCATCCCACAACCTTGCTGAAAGCTCTCGGTCCAGAACCATGGAAGGTGGCTTATGTCCAGCCATCAAGAAGGCCCACCGACGGGCGGTACGGTAAAAATCCCAATCGGCTTCAGCATTTTTATCAATATCAGGTGATTTTAAAACCCTCTCCTCCGGATGTTCAGCAATTGTATGTGGATTCTCTGAAAGTATTGGGAATTGATCCCATGGAACATGATCTGCGATTTGTGGAAGATGATTGGGAATCGCCTACCCTTGGGGCTTCTGGTCTTGGCTGGGAAGTGTGGCTGGATGGAATGGAAGTGAGCCAGTTTACCTATTTTCAGATGACAGGCTCTGTGGAGGTTAATCCCGTATCTGTTGAGTTAACCTATGGACTGGAGCGGCTTTGCATGTATATGCAAGGAGTGGATAATGTGTTTGACCTTAAATGGAATGATACCATTACCTATGGGGATGTCTATCATCAGCAGGAAGTTGAGCAGTCCACTTACAATTTTGAACTGGCCGATGTGGATCTTCTCTTTGATCTGTTTACAAAATATGAGGCAGAGGCCCATAGGATTATAAAAAAAGGGCTTGTGATCCCGGCCTACGAATATTGTCTCAAATGTTCCCACACCTTTAATCTGCTGGATGCCCGGGGTGCTATTTCCGTAACTGAACGGACAGGATATATAAAGCGGGTACGGGATATTGCAAGGCTTGCTTCCAAAGCCTATCTTGACCAGAGACAAGAGATGGGGCATCCGTTATTGAACCAGGGAGAAGATAAATAAAATGAATACACTATTAATTGAAATCGGCTGTGAAGAAATTCCTGCAGGATATATTATTCCGGCACTTACGGCATTCAAAAATAATATAATAGCTGCCCTTACCAAAGCCAGGATCGATCATGGTGGGGCAAAAATTTTAGGAACACCCCGGCGGCTCACCCTTGTGGTGACCAATGTGGCGCCTGCCCAGACTCCCAAGACTGTTACCATATCAGGTCCTCCGGAAAAAGTGGGATTCGATGAAAACGGCAAGCCCAGCATTGCCGCCCAGAAATTTGCAGCAAAAGCTGGCATAGGGGTGGATGATATCATTGTATCAGATACAGCCAAGGGCAGATATTTAACTGCAGTGGTGGAAGAAACATGTGAGTCGTCTGTCGCTATCCTCGAAAAAATGATGGCAAAGCAGATTCTTGCCATTCCTTTTCCCAAGACCATGCGTTGGGGAACTCTTTCCATAAGCTTTGCAAGGCCCATTATCTCCCTTGTGGGACTTTTGGGGGATAAAATTCTGGAATTTTCCATCGGAAATATCACCTCTTCCAATCAAATTTTTGGTCACAGTTTCATGAACCCAGCACCTGTAAGAATTGAAACGGCTGATGATTATCAATCATTGGTGGAATCAACCGGGGTGATTGTGGATATTGATAAAAGAAAGCAGATGCTTGTTGATGCCATCCAGATTCTTGCTAAAGAACACGATAGTCAAATTTTCGATGATCCGGCCCTGGTGGATATTGTGGCTAATCTGGTTGAATGTCCATATCCCATTGTGGGACGATTTGATGATCAATTTCTTGAACTTCCCGATGAAGTGTTGATTACCGCCATGCGCGAACACCAGAAATATTTTGCACTGGTGGATGAAAAAAATAAACTTAAGCCTTTGTTTATCGCTGTAAATAATACCAAGGCAAAGGATATGAATCTGGTTGCCCGTGGCCATGAAAAGGTATTACGAGCACGACTTTCCGATGCTAAATTTTTCTATGAAGTGGATTGTGAATCCAGTCTGGATGCCTTTGCACAAAAATTGAAAAATGTAACTTTCCAGGCAAAGTTGGGATCGGTTTATGAAAAGACCCAACGCATGGCGGTTTTGGTAGATTTTTTGGCTCAGAGTTCTGCCTATGCAGACATGGATACCTTGAAAAAAAAATTGATTCGAGCAGCCAGGATCTGTAAGGCTGATCTTGTCAGTCAGGTGGTGATTGAATTTACCAAACTCCAGGGAGTCATCGGTCGGGCATATGCCATAAAAGCCGGAGAAGATCTTGAGGTGGCCGATGCCATTGAGCAGCATTATAGGCCTGTTCAGTCCGGAGGAAAGCTGCCGGAAAGTCCAACGGCAGCCCTTTTGGCAATTGCCGATAAGATGGACACTATTTGCGGCTGCTTTTGTGTTGGTCTTATTCCCACGGGTGGAGCAGATCCCTACGCTCTGCGTCGTCTGGGTATTGGTATTCTTCAGATTATGCAGGCGGAACAACTTGGGCTTTCTCTGGGCCTTCTTATTGAAAAAGGGTTGGATGGTTTTGTTACCGACGGGGCCAAAAAAGCTAAAGTTTTAACCCAGGTAAAGACATTTCTTAAGAATAGGTTGGTCAATATAATGGTAGACCAGGGATTTTCAAAGGAGGCTGTAAATTCTGCTCTGTCCGTATCTTTTGATAATATCCCGGATGTGTATTTGCGGGTAAAAGCCCTGGATGCCCTTAGAAAAGAGCCGGATTTTGAACCCCTTGCCATAACCTTTAAGCGGGTGGAAAATATCCAGAAAAAGGCTGGGGATATCAAGGCCCAGAATGTGGATATCACTTTGTTTGAATATCCGGCAGAAAGTAATTTGTTTGAGGCCTCAAGATTGGTTGGATCAGCGGTTGAATCCCTGATCCAAAAAGGGGAATATGACGGAGCCCTGAAAGAGATTGCCACCTTGAGATCTAAGGTTGACAGTCTTTTTGATGATGTGATGATCTTTGCTGATGATGAGGCAATCAAGAATAACAGGATTGCCCTTTTAGCATCGGTATCCGGTCTGTTTAAGAACATTGCCGATTTTTCAATTATATAACATAACGGGGTTAAAATTGACCCCACATTAAAAAGGAAGTATTGATGGCAGGATATGATTCTGAAAAAGATAAAATGATAAAAGAGTGGAAGAATGAAGAAACAGGACTTTTGATCTCTATCCAGCAATATGGAGAGGGAGAACCCAAGGTTCAGATCGGGCCCAGGGTTCTTAAAAAAAAGGACGGGTCTGACAGGGCGCCTTCCAAGGCTGGACGGCTTTCCGTTGAAGACATTATGTGGATCTATGATATTATTGATGAGGTAAAGGATGAATTATCCGACATGGTCGGACCTGAATAATGAATCCATTGTACCACCTTTAGGTGCCAGACTGGCCCCGGATGTCGGATCTGTAGCTGTTTTAGTCAGCACGGAACCCGATATCCGGTATTTGCGGATAACATTGGAAAAACCAAAAACCCAGGGTTTTTTCATGGGGACCCTGATGACCCCGGAACAGGATTCCGGGGGTATTTCCGTTGCCGGTCCCTATATCGGTGCTCCCTATGGGGTGATGTTGCTGGAGTCTTTAATTGCCAGGGGGGCAAGGAATATCATTGTGTTAGGATGGTGCGGAGCCATTACCTCTGATTTGGCTTGCGGGGATCTGCTTATTCCTGATCATGCCATTGTAGATGAGGGAACATCGTGTAATTATAAGGTGTTGGATCCTGATTTGCCCTGTTCCACGCCGGATAAAACTTTGTCCGATGGGTTGTCTGCCCATTTGAAAGCCGAGGGATTAAATGTCCACCGACATCCCATTTGGACCACCGACGCTATTTATCGGGAAACTTTTCAAAAGTTAGCCTGGTTCAAGGATAGGGGGGCCAGAGCCGTGGAAATGGAATGTTCTGCCTTGTTTGCTGTGGCAGAATATAGAAAAGTGAATATTACAGCTCTTCTGATTGTGTCGGATTCCCTGGCATCCGGATCCGGGGACTGGAATCCCGGGTTCCGGAAAAAAACGTTTAAAACGGCAAGAAAATCAGCTTGTAAGTCAGTGATGAGTTTTGCGGAGAAACTTTTGTAAAAATGGAAAATAGTTTGAAAGAAGAAGCTAAGAGGCTTCAAGAAGAATTGACTGGGCATAGCTTTCGTTACCACGTCCTGGATGACCCTGTTATTGCTGATAGTGAATATGACAGGCTGCTTGCACGTCTGGTGGAAATAGAAACCCAGAATCCTGAGCTTTCCTACCCGGATTCTCCTACAAAACGGGTGGGAGCTCCACCCCTTGATGCCTTTGAATCTGCTGCCCATTCCATTCCCATGCTCAGCCTGGATAATGCTTTTGGGGATGATGATGTGCAAAGCTTCCACGAAAGAAATATCAAAAATCTTGATTTCGATAAAATTTTTTATACAGCTGAGCCCAAACTTGATGGGGTAGCTGTGGAATTGACTTATGAAAACGGCATGCTTACCAGGGCTACCACCCGGGGGGATGGTATTGCAGGTGAGGTGATCACCGAGAATGTCAGGACGATAAAGTCTATTCCCCTCAGGTTGATGGAGACTTCAGACGCGGTACCGGCTTTTCTGGAAGTTCGGGGTGAGATTATTATCACCCACCAGGATTTTGAACGCTTGAACAAGACACGGCTTGGAAAAGGAGAAGCTGTTTTTGCAAATCCCAGAAATGCTGCTGCCGGTTCATTGAGACAATTGGATTCCAGGGTGACTGCCACAAGACCCTTGACTATTTTTGTCTACGGGGTTGGGATGGTACGGGGTATAGCATTTGAAACCCAGGGCCAATTGCTTGGCAAGTTGAAAGATTTTGGTTTTCCCGTTAACAAATATATCCAGGCCGGTATTTCCATCAAAGAGGTTTTAAAATTTTATAATAAATTATCCCGGATCAGGGCGGATCTTGATTATGAAATTGATGGCATGGTGATAAAAGTTGATCGCATCGATATGCAGCAGGCCCTGGGGGAAAAAATTAAGAGTCCCAGGTGGGCCATTGCTTATAAATTTGCCGCTGTCCAGGAAACCAGTACCATCCTGGATATCATTGTACAGGTGGGCAGGACCGGTACTCTGACCCCTGTGGCATTGCTGGAACCTACAAACGTTGGTGGGGTTATTGTTTCCAGGGCTACTTTGCACAATGCCGATGAAATTAAACGAAAGGATATCCGGGTGGGGGACAGGGCGCTTATCACCCGGGCCGGGGATGTGATTCCCAAGGTGGTGAAGATTATTGAATCTGAGCGAAGGGGAAATGAGCTTCCCTTTGAAATGCCGGACAGGTGTCCTGTTTGTAACAGCAAGGTTCGTAGATTGGAAGACGAGACTGCCATAAAATGCATTAATGTTGCTTGCCAGGCCCAGCTCAGTGAACGGATCAAACATTTTGTATCCAAAAAAGGATTTGATATGGACGGTCTGGGCAAAAAAATTGTGGATCAATTGGTCAATGAGGGAATGATCTCATCCTTTGCTGATCTTTTTACCCTTGACCGGGAACGTCTGGCAAAATTGGACCGCCAGGCAGAAAAATCCATAGCAAATCTGGTAAAAGCCATTGAGGGTTCAAAGCAAATAAGTTTTCCCAGGTTTTTATTTGCCTTGGGTATTGATCACACCGGTGAAAATGCTGCCCGTCTTTTGGCCCGGCAATTTGATACCTTGGAAAATCTCATGGCAGCAGACAAAAAAAATCTTGAAAACATACACGGCATGGGGGAAAAAACTGCTGCATCCGTGGTTCGATTTTTTACGAACCAGGAAAATGAAATTATCATCCGTAAAATTTTGGAAGCAGGGGTTAAGATCGAAAATGACCTTTTTGCCATGCAGATACCGTCCAACCATCCTTTTTCAGCTAAGACCCTTGTGCTTACCGGTACCCTTGAGACCCAGAACAGATCCGAGGCCAAAAAACGTCTTGAAGCCCTTGGGGCCAAGGTTACCTCAAGTGTATCCGCAAAAACAGATTTTTTGGTGGCGGGCAGGGATGCAGGGTCTAAATTAGCAAAGGCTCAAAATTTAGGGATTACCATCCTTAACGAAGTTGAATTTAATCAGATGATGGAAGATTAAATTTTTCAACCGGAGAGCCGTTGCCATATCCGCTGTCCGGGCCATAAAATTATATCTTGAATCCACAAACGTTTTTTGTAAAAAGACAGATCCATCACCACTATTGTCAGTGGTGATGGATCTTTATAAATGCTAAATGGAATATGTTTATTACTCTTTTTTTTCTTTCATTTTTATATACCATTCTTGATCTCCATATAATCTATCCGCACACTCCGGGCACATACCATGACTGAATTTTGCTTCTGAATGCTGTTGTATATAGGATTCAATTTGGTTCCAATAGCCTTTGTCATCCCGGACTTTTTTGCAATTTGCACAGATCGGGAGGAGACCACTCAGTGTTTTAATCTCATTTAACGCATGTTCAAGTTTTTGTATGAAACTTTCACGTTCATCTTCTGTTTTTTTGCGCAGTTTTATTTCATGAATCAATTTATCCCTGGATGTCATAGTGTTTTGGAGGTTTTTTGCCATTTTGTTCAAGGATTTTGCCAGGGAACCGATCTCGTCGTTGGAGTTCACATCAGCTCGTGTTTCAAGATTGCCTTCACCGATAATTTGGGCTGTGGTCGAAAGTTCAACTATGGGCTTGGCTAACCATTTACCTAAAAACAAAGAGATAATAGCGGTTAAGATGGTGAAGAGAATTCCCACAATAACAACGGTTGTAGTTATTTCACGGGCAGTTTTAGAGGCTTTTTTTTCACTAAGGGATACGATAACATGCCAGGCTTCTCCTTTATTGCCTTTGATGTGATCAATCGATTTTTGCTTGCCGCCAAACCCAAATTGTTCCGACCCCATTGTTATTTGTATGGGAGAAAAGGCTACAAGCTGATTTGCGTTGCTTTCGAAGATGATCGTGGAGCCATTTTCTTTTTGCCGTAATAATTCAACGAGAGTTTCACCTACCTGGGTGGATAAAGGGGGGACGCCAGGTTCGGATACAATTAACCCACCTGTACGTACGATTTTTATCCTGCCAGGATTATTTAGACTAAATTCTTGGATAACATCGGTCAGCGATCCCATGATATTCACGTTGCATTTTAATATTCCAATTATCTTATTTTCATCCATAATTGGAATAACCACTCCAATCACATATCCCTCCACGCTTGTATCAAAACCCCGGTCATCCAGAAAAATTCTGCCTCGACCATCATCATAGCCCGCTATCCACCAATATTTATGAGCATGGGCAAGAGTGGTCAGTTTGCCGGTGGTGGCAATCATGACCCCATAACGGTTGGTGAGAAATATTTCACCGTAATTTCCCGGTATGATTATTTGCTGATACTTTAGATATAGTGCAACAGGGTTGGTCATATGATTCTGGATGAAAGGATCGTTGATATCCGCCGTTTCCATCCATTGTCGGTTTTGTCTATCAATTTGATGTTTTCGGTCATTATCAGTTAATGCGGCAAACTCGGAATTACTTTTCAGGAGAGCATTTTTAATAAGGGGAGCAGAAGAGAGAGTGATTGCAATTAAAGACTTTTCTTTGATATGGGATTCTATATGGGAAGCCATAACTTTAGAGATGTTTTCAATGTTGTTCATCTCTTTATCTAAGATAATTTTATGGTTGTATATGTCATAATATAATGAAAGCAGTATTACTATGACAACTCCAAGCAAGGTCATTATGGATGCAGCTTTATATTGAATCTTCAAAATTATCTCCAACTCATTAAAAAATTCTTTTTAATCAGGATAGGGTTTTTTAGTAAATTGAACAACAAATAATCGAATTTAATAAAATTTTTCAGGATACAAAAAACATTATAAACGATAATTTAAAGAAAAATCAATTTATTACACCAGGTTGGTTGAAAAAAAAGATAGTTATCCGGTTATACATCTTGGCCAAACAAAGGAATAAAAATAATCCATCCATGGTAAGAACAAATAAGTATTGATAATAATTTGATTCAGATTTATTCTTCTTGGAAGAGAGGGCGTGCTCAGCCTTATTTAAGATAAGTTTTTTTTATAACAGAATCCTTTTTAAAGAAAGTGTATATGACTTCAGATAATAAGACATTGTTTAAATCGGGGATGGTGATTGACAATAAATGGATCATCATCGAGGAGATTGGAAAAGGTGCCATGGGTGAGGTTTATCGAGCCCACCAGATTAACCTGAAAAGGGATGTGGCCATAAAGACAATTGCCAAAGAAATGTTGCAGGAGCTGGAGGGTGATCCCGAGGAGTTGGAAATTGCTTTTAAACGGTTTCACAGGGAAGTCCAGACCATGGCCCAGGTTCGCCATCCCAATATTCTTAATATCTATGATTACGGAGTGACAATTGATAAGGAAAAAGATCAGGTTGATCAACCTAGAGCCTTGGAATATATTGTCATGGAATATATTCCCGGCAATAGCCTGAGATTTACAATGTCCGATGATGGTCTTGATGATGATCCGGAACTTTATGCCTCCTGGATTAAATCTTATTTTTTTCAAATTCTTGATGGGGTTGAGGCCATGCATCATCACAATATTTTCCACAGGGATTTGAAACCGGAAAATATTTTTATGGATGGGAAAATCCCCAAGATTGCCGATTTTGGTCTTGCCCGTTCGTATAAAATGAAGGCTGTTTCAAATTCCATGGAAATGAAAGGTACCCTTACCTATATGGCCCCGGAACAGTTTACCGATTTTAGAAAAGCAGATCAAACCGCAGATATCTATGCACTTGGAAAACTCTTATTTGAGGGGGTAGACGGAAAACTGGATCAAAAAACTCTGCCCATGAAAACAGTTGGTCTTACGAAATACAAAAATATTGATATTCCTTTTTTAAAGGAAATGGATGCCATCATCCAAAAAGCGACGGCGGAAGATAAAAATATGCGGTTTCAGTCTGTGGCAGAATTGCGGACTCGTTTGACAGAGGCTATGGAATTGAGCAGGCTCGATCCCGAAGTTTCCTGTGCACCTGTTCCCGGGGTTTCGACTCCAGGTGCTTTTAAGGCAGGAGCGGTTGAATTTGCACATATACATAGTAAATGGATCTGGTTGGGGATTATTTTTGCTGTGTTATCGGTTGTGGGGATGACCGCCTGGTATATGTTTGGCAATCCTGGAAATTTGAATCTTCTGAAATCAAATAAAATAGATAGTAATTATATCAAAATGACACTTCCCGATAATTTAAAGGATTTAAAAGATACCATATTGGGCAGTGATGGCTCCCGGATGATATTGACAGGAAATATTGGTCAATTGGTTGGTAATGGTACAGGCAACCCTTCGAAAAACCCCCTTTTTTATATGGATGAAAAGAAAATTACTAATTATCTTTTTGTGGATTTTTTAAATGAAATTGAAAGGGAGATTACGGTCGAAAATGCAGTTGTAAAACATAATGGGGTTGTTATTTTCTATCTTGGAACCGGTACCCGAAAGGAAGATCAAATCACCTATCAATACGAACGGTTTCACTTGAAAAATCAGGATAGGGGGGGGGATTCTGTAACCCGGGTTACTTATCACGGTGCATTGGAATATGCCCAATACTACGGCAGAACCCTATTGACTGAATCTGAATGGAAGTTTGCCTATTTATATTATCGGGATAAGTATTTACGGGAAAAATCAGGAATGAAGCAAACAGAACCTGTTTCCACCATGATGGAGAAGAGTTTTGAAAAAAAATTTCAAATTAAGGAAATTCCGGTTTTGGACCAGATGGGTTTTAACATAAAAGAATGGGTTCATCATGTAGATATTGAACAACCCACAAAACAGGTTGATAATATTCATTTGTTTGCAAGTATTATGGATTCAAAAATGGTAGAAACAGGTTCAGAGACAGTCTTGCGGCAACAATGGGAAGGTTTTCCAGATGTAGGATTCAGAACAAAGATTCGGATTAAATAATTCCATGGAAATAGATTTCACAAAATATATAGATGGTCTCCCCTTTGTTTTGAAAAATAGTCAGGTTCATATCATCGGGATGTCGCAAAAAGGGGTGACCAGACGGGAAAATCAGGATCGGTTTTTTGTAAGAGTATTATCTGACGGTTCTATTCTGGCTGCTGTTGCAGATGGTATGGGAGGAGAGGCAGGTGGTGATGTTGCGGCGGGGATCGCTGTCAGTAGTTTTGAACAAATTCAATCCATAGCACAGAGTAAGGAACTGAAAGTACTCAAAAAAATATTTGAAAAATCGGATCGGGAGGTTTTTCAGGCTGCCCAAAAAAAACCGGATTTGGAAGATATGGGAACAACCTTGACGGCGATTTTTATCAGGGATCGAAAGGTCTATTGGGTCCATGTGGGAGACAGCAGATTTTTTCTTTTTCGCAGGTCAGGATTAAAACAGATAACCCGGGATCAGACCTTTGCCAGGTTTTTGCTTGAAGAGGGGGAAATAACCATAGAGCAGCTTGGCACCCATTATTCACGGCATATCCTTGATCAATGTGTGGGGCATTGTGAGTGTGAGCCTGAATTTGGTTCGTTTGGCCTTGAGCAAAATGATCAGCTTTTATTGTCCACGGATGGGCTTCACAAGAGTCTTGATCTACAGAACATGGAAGATATCCTAAATTCCGAAGATAGGATAGAAAGAAAACCTGAAAAACTAATCCGTAAAACAATAAAGGCCGGGGGCAATGATGACATAACTGTTCTGATCCTGGACCTTCATAATTGTATCAAATAGAGGTTAGCTATAGACTTAAAATCCAAAAGTCTTCGAATTTGATGCTAGGGTAATTTGTCATAGCGTTTTTTAATCTTTTTCAAAAAAACTTTTCCAATGTTTTTCCCTTCATCATCCACAGTGTTCTTAGAATTTACAACCAAAAAATGACCCCCTTTTATAACCCAATTTTGACCCACCTTGATTAAAAAAATAGCTTTAAAACTTTTTTCACCACCTAAAATCTGGTAGGGCCCCAGGGGGAGGGCAGGATCC
>JAAELK010000437.1 GCA_024226935.1 Desulfobacteraceae bacterium | reverse complement strand
CAACATCGGATATTCCATGGGTCACTACATTCGCCCGAAACCCAAGAAATCGCAACTCCTTTACGCCTGAAAATTTGAAGGGTTATCTAGATTTAGTGGATTTTATACTGCTTTTTTAGTGGGTTTTGGCGAACTTGGGTTAAGGCAAAAGTCAGTAAAGGGAAGTTGGAAGAGCAGCTACTCCAGCTATCACATCAAAAAGTCCAATTATCAGAAAAACTAAGAAAGTGGATAGGTATTTCTGTTAATGATTCTCTGAACTTAACCCTTCAATACCCTGAAAAAGAACCTTCTGCGATCACAACCGTCAATCAAGAGGTTGTTTCTTATTCGCTGATGGTCCAAAAAGCCCAGGCAATGAAAGATAAGGCTGATCAAATGGTCTTAGTGGAAAAAGACCGCTACCTGCCTGATTTCACGGCACAAGTAGAGTTTTGGGATAACGCCGGGATGGACAATCAATATGGCGCTCAACTGGCTATGAGCATTCCGTGGTTTAACGGAAAAAATGATGCAAGTATTAAAGAGGCTGAGGCAATGAGTAGATCCAGGGATCAATTAAGAAAAAATAGTATTAATGCGATATCGCAACTTTTAACAACGATGCTATCAGACCTTAAAACGACTCAAGCCAAAATCAAACTATACGAAACAGACATCCTAAAAAATGCAGAACTATCTTTAAGCAGCTTTCAGAAAGCATTCGAAGTCGATAAAGCTTCATTTTTGGACTATTTCGAATCTAAAAAAACGCTATACACATTAGAAATGCAACATGCGAAACTGGTGAATAAAAGGCATGTCCTGCACACTCAAATCAATGCATTTTTTGCGAAAGGAGCTAAAAAATGATACAGGATCATAAAAAACATGGCGGTTTACTGGTCGTGCTATTTGTACTTTCGCTGTTTATGGGGAAAAGTATAGGAGATCGCGTTTTTCATTCGGAGACAAAAGCATCCAGCACTTCTCATGTGACCAACACACAATGGACTTGTTCAATGCATCCTCAAATAAAAAAAGATAAACAAGGAAAATGTCCTGTTTGTGCCATGGATCTAATACCAGTTCAAACCGAATCAGCTCCTAAAAAGAGAAAGATCAAATACTGGCAAGCCCCAATGGACCCAGGCTATCAGCGAGATAAACCTGGAAAGTCGCCTATGGGAATGGATCTTGTTCCGGTATACGAAGATGTATCGGATGGAACATTAGCAGAGTTAAAGCTGTCCAAAAATGCTGAAAAACTTGCAGATATTCAAGTGACCCCCGTAGTCAGGGACTTTGCAATTGAAACACTGCTTTTGTCTGGAAAATTGGTCGTTGATGAAACAAGAACTAAAACCATTAGCGCATGGTTTCCAGGTCGAATTGAAAACCTGTTTATCGATTACACGGGTATCAAGGTTCAGAAACAAGATCATATGGCAGTCATTTATAGCCCCGATCTTTTAGTGGCACAAAAGGAGCTGTTAGAAGCCAAACGTTCAGGTGCAGGTCCTCTTATTCAATCTACCAGGGAAAAGTTGAGATTGTGGGGACTATCTAATCACCAAATAAAGTCGATAGAAAAAACGGGAAGAGTGTCTGACAAATTGACTATCAACGCCCCTATTGGCGGAACTGTTTTAAAAAAGCATGTGTCTGAAGGAGATTATGTCAAAACGGGGTCTAAGATTTACCAAATCGCCGATTTATCTCGGCTATGGTTATCTGCTGAGGTATATGAATCTTCTGTTGGAAAGATTCATTATGGCCAGAAATTATCCTTCACAACAGATGCTTACCCCAGTGAAAGCTTCGATGGAATTGTGACATTTGTAGACCCAGTGGTTGAACCTGAAACCAGAATTATTCGTGTTCGTGCTGTTGTGGATAATAAGAACCAAAAGCTTAAGCCAGAGATGCTTACTCGAATCAAAATCAACGTAAAAATGGGTAAGAACGGTGTCGTAAATACACTGAAAACACAGGCTCTGTGGGTTGGTCCGATGCACCAGGAAGAAGTATCTGATAAGCCCGGTAAATGTTCAATTTGTGGGATGAAGCTCAGAAAAGCGTCTGAACTTGGGTTAATTGGAAAGACAGATATGGCAAAGCCCCTTCTCATACCTGCAACTGCACCGCTTATTACTGGAAAACGTGCTGTTGTTTACATCAAAACCAGTGAGCCTGGGATATACGAAGGTCGAGAGATTGGCTTAGGCCCCAGGGTTGGTGACTACTATATTGTTCATCACGGATTGAAAGAGGGTGAGCTTATTGTAAGTCGAGGAAATTTTAAAATCGATTCTGCTATGCAGATTCAAGCAAAGCCCAGCATGATGCAAAGCGAAAACACAAAGGTTATGCAGGGGCATAATCACTAAAATATGGAGAAAATGAAATGAATAAAAAAAGTTCAATTGCAATTGTAGTTGTTGTTGGTTTAGGTCTTGGGTTGAGTTGGTCAATGTCAGGGCATAACTCAGGTTCTCATAACAATATGGATCACGCTGAGCATATGCACTCTGATACGGAGCATACTGACCATTCAGACCATATGCATGATAAGAGCAATCATAGCAAACACCAGTCAATGAGTAGCTCTAAAATGGAAGTCCCAGATCTATTTAGAGTAATTTTAGACAAATCTTTAATGGGTTATTTTTCAATGCAACAATCGCTGAGCAAAGACAATCTAACTCAAGCAAAGAAATCATTATCGTTAATTTCGTCAAATATTAACAAACAAGTTGAGTTAGAAGGCATGACGAAAAAATTATGGGAAGTAGAAAAACATAAGATTAAACAGGCCCTCAAAGATATTGATAATTCTTCGACTATTAAAGACGCCAGATCCGCATTCGAAGCTCTCTCTACCAGTATGGAAGTGTTAGTCGTTCACTTCGGAGGTCCTGAAAACCACTATATTGCTAAGTATCATTGCTCTATGTTTGACGGAAATCGAGGCGCTTCCTGGCTTCAAAATACAGAAGGGACACAGAATCCATATTATGGGTCTCAGATGTTTAGTTGTGGCAGTAAAATGAAGGATCTGTGATGAACAGTCTTGAAAGAGAGCCAAAGTCATTCTTAGAAAAACTTATTTGGTTTTGCCTGAATCAAAAATTAGTTGTTTTTTCAGGTCTCATAATGATTATGGGTTGGGGGCTAATGGTAGCCCCATTCAAATGGGATTTGAATATTCCTCAGAATCCTGTTGCAGTTGATGCTATTCCTGATATTGGAGAAAACCAGCAAATCGTTTTTACCAAATGGCCTGGAAGGTCACCACAAGATGTAGAAGATCAAATTACATACCCGTTAACTGTTGCTCTCTTAGGTGTTCCTGAAGTCAAAACAGTTCGCAGCTTTTCGATGTTTGGTTTTTCAAGTATTTATATCGTATTTAAGGAAAAAGCTGATTTTTACTGGAGCCGCACCCGAATACTTGAAAAGCTTAACTCCCTGTCTCCAGGAACATTACCTCAAGGTGTTAACCCTGCGCTGGGACCTGATGCCACTGCATTGGGACAAGTCTTTTGGTATACCCTGGAAGGTTATGACGAAAAGGACAATTTAACAGGAGGCTGGGATTTAGATGAACTGAGAAGCATTCAAGATTGGCAGGTGAAATACTCGCTATTATCGGCTGATGGGGTAAGTGAAGTAGCTTCTATAGGAGGATTTGTTAAAGAATATCAAATTGATATCGATCCTTTTTCGCTCAAACATTATGGCATCAAACTCGAAGACGTGTTTATGGCGGTTAAAATGTCCAATCAGGATATTGGTGCAAAAACAATTGAGGTCAATCGATCTGAATACGTAATACGCGGAATCGGGTTTATTAAGGGTCTCAAAGATATAGAAAATGCGGTCATTAAAACCATCGATAACACACCTGTTTATGTTAAACAGGTTGCAAATGTTTCTGAGGGACCGGCATTACGCCGAGGTGTTTTAGATAAAGAAGGAGCTGAAGTGGTTGGTGGGGTCGTTATTGCTCGGTACGGGGCTAATCCACTCAAGACCATTGAAAATTTAAAACAGAAAATTAAAGAAATAGAACCGGGTTTACCTGAAAAAATGCTTCGAGATGGCAAAACAAGTAAACTAAAAATCGTTCCCTTTTACGACCGGTCCGGTTTAATCCACGAAACGCTGGGAACGCTTAGCAAAGCTCTCACTGAAGAAATCTTAATAACACTTATTGTTGTATTGCTACTCATTTTAAATATCAGAAGCTCAGTGCTCATATCAGCGATGCTGCCTTTGTCCGTACTTATGGTCTTCATTGCCATGAAACAATTTGGCGTAGATGCCAGTATCGTAGCTTTATCTGGTATTGCAATCGCTATTGGAACCATTGTGGATATGGGTATTGTGATGACCGAAAATATTATTAAAAGGCTCGGGGAGGCATCTCCAGATCAGTCGAATTTATCCGTAATCTATGAAGCAGCAAACGAAGTTGGCTCCGCCATTATTACCGCTGTTGCCACAACCGTGATTAGCTTTATTCCTGTGTTTACGATGACAGGTGCCGAAGGAAAATTATTTAAGCCCCTGGCCTTCACCAAAACATTTGCATTATTAGCATCCATCATTATTGCAATCGTGCTTTTACCTGCTTTTGCCCACTTGTTCTTTGGAAAAAAGTACAAGTGGACTGAGCACCCGCTTATTATCAAACTATCCACTTATTCAACCTGGGCTAATCGATGTCTAGTAACCCTCGGCGTAATTCTTCTGGCTAAAAAATGGCTCCCATTAGGTCCCGAAAAAGGAACTATTCTCAACATCATATTTGTTGGATTTATGATTGGGTGCATACTCGGTAGTATTATAGCTTTTCAACGATACTACTCTCGATTACTGGTGTGGTGCTTAGAGAACAAATTGAAATTCATGGCAATTCCTGGAGTCTTCATAATTGCAGGACTATTGTCCTGGGCCAGCTTAGGTAAAGAGTTCATGCCGGCTCTGGATGAAGGAGCCTTCTTATATATGCCAACAACTATGACCCATGCCTCTATTACAGAGGCAACCGACGTTCTTCAAAAACAAGATATGGCGTTTGCTCAAATTCCAGAAGTCGAGTCTGCTGTTGGCAAATCAGGCAGAGTGGATTCAGCACTGGATCCAGCACCCATTTCTATGATCGAAACAATCATCAATTACAAATCTGAATTTATTGCAGATAAAGATGGAAACCGGCTTCGTTTTAAATTTACAAAGAAAGAAAATGACTATTTCAGAAATCAAAAAGGAGACCTCGTATTAGCAAAAGATGGAAAGCCTTATAGAGTCAAAGGAAAGTTCATTCGAGACGAGAATAATAATCTGGTTCCTGACAAAAATGGAAAGCCGTTTCGATTATGGCGTCCTGCACTAAATCCTAAGCTAAATGAGGACAGATCTTACTGGGCAGGGATTAAAACTCCTAATGATATTTGGGATGAAATTCAAAAAGCAGCCCAGATACCTGGTACAACGTCTGCACCTAAGCTTCAACCCATTGAGGCACGTATTGTCATGCTTCAAAGTGGTGTCCGAGCACCCATGGCGATTAAAATAAAAGGTCCCGATCTTGAGACGATTGAATCTTTTGGCCTCACACTTGAAAAGCACATCAAAGAAGCATCATTTGTTGAACCTGCCGCTGTTTTTGCAGATCGAGTAGTTGGTAAACCTTATTACGAAATTCATATTGATCGTGAGAAAATCGCCCGTTATGGGGTGATGCTTAATAAAGTTCAAAACGCTATTTCAATGGCTGTTGGGGGAAAGGTCATCACACAAACAGTTGAGGGCAGAGAAAGATATCCAATTCGCATTCGATATCAACGAGAATTACGAGACAACCTTGAATCGTTGGGTCAAATCCTGATAGATACACGGCATGATACGCAAATTCCATTGACTCAACTTGCCGAAATCAAGTTTGTTAAGGGGCCTCAAGTGATCAAAAGTGAAGATACTTTTTTAACCTCTTATGTTCTATTTGATAAGAAACCCAAAATCGCTGAAATGGACACGATAAACCAGGTTCAAAAGTTGCTGAATAAAAAAATAGCGTCAGGTGTCATTCAAGTCCCTAATGGGATAAGCTTTGCATTTACCGGAAACTATGAAAACCTGATTCGATCTGAAAAGACACTTAAGATTGTATTACCTTTAGCTCTATTTTTGATCTTTATAATTTTGTATCTTCAGTTCAAATCAATTTCTCTAACAAGTTTAGTATTTTCAGGCATCTTTCTAGCCTGGTCTGGTGGATTTATTATGATTTGGCTTTATGGGCAGAGTTGGTTTTTGAACTTTCCTTTCATGGGGGAGTTTCTAAGAGACCTTTTTCAAATACATCCGATTAATTTGAGTGTAGCTGTATGGGTAGGCTTTTTAGCTCTATTTGGAATTGCATCTGACAACGGTGTAATTATGGGCGAATTCTTAAAGGAATCCTTCAAGAAAAATCAGCCAAAGACTATTCAAGATATTCGAAAGGCAACGATAGAAGCTGGAAACCGTAGAGTAAGGCCATGTTTGATGACTACAGCTACAACCATATTAGCGTTGCTTCCTGTATTAACATCTTCGGGAAGAGGCGCTGACATTATGGTGCCAATGGCTATTCCATCTTTTGGCGGGATGTTTGTTGCAACCGTTACGTTATTGATGGTTCCGGTTATCTATTCCTGGATTGAAGAAAATAAGCTTAAAAGGCTTGAGCAAATTTTCTAACATTTTCTACCCATTTTATCGAAAAAAATCTCAAAACAACCTGGGTTGACTTCAGTAAACTTAACCCAGGTTTGTCATTTATAACCCAAAAAACTTAAAAAACCTATAAAAAGCACAGCGAAAACCAATAATTTAAGCACAGAAATAATTTCCAGGGCCGCTGTAGTGACACACTAGCTATTCTGATACTTGACTTACAAACAAAGATCTAGTATCCT
>JAAELK010000436.1 GCA_024226935.1 Desulfobacteraceae bacterium | reverse complement strand
TTATCCCACGTATAACTCCTTTGGGAACGGCCCCCATACCACCGACAACAGCCCCGGCCCCGGCAGATTCACCAATCCTTAACATATTTTCTTTGGTCAATAATTTTTCATCTGTATTGGCAACAATATTAAGAATAGCCAGGGTTTCTTGTCCTGCTTCCTGCAATGCTTCAGACGGCATTGTCTTTATAAGTTCCGTGGCAATTGCCTTGGCCACCCCACCTTTGCCGGTGCTTACTGCATCAAAAAAGGTATCGATAATTTTGGCATTACCACCAGGGACAAACTCAATCGCAGTAGCAAGACTACCAAAAAAGGCAGAAGACCATGGAGCTTTAACCCCGTGCTGATCCCGGAGTTCTCCATACATACTACCAGTTTCAAGGGGGAACATACCGGCAGTAAGGCCAACCTTGGCACCCATTTTGATAGCTTGTTTTTTTATGGCTTTCTTTGCCGCAACTTCTATGCCCTGCTTCATCATCTGTTTTCCAACAAGATATCCACCACCACCACCCAAGGCAGCACCAATAGCGACTTCACCCATGATAGGAATCTGCTCTGCGGCCGTACCAAGAATCCATCCAATTTTACTGTCAGAAAATTTATCTTTAGGCTGCAAGGAAACAGCACGTTCATGTTCCCGATACCCCTTCATACCAAAATCTTGAATGGCCTTCCCGGTATCTTCGGCTCCCATATTTTCAAGTACATTGCCACCAAGTGCAGCCATAGCATAACCAGAGCTTGCGACACCATGACCGCCCCTCACGATACCTCGTTGAATGTCCCCCATGCTCTTCTCATTGAAATTGCGGGTAACTGTATCCTCATAATCCTTGGGATCCATCTTCAGGAGTTCACGATTGATATCGGCATCCGTGTAATTATTCTTTTTTAATGCCACATAATCTTCTTTCTTATATCCATTTTGCTGTAAAAGATATTGAGCAATTTCAGTTTCAGACATCTCTTTCAGGGCTGCGGTCAAGTCGAATGTCATTTTTTTAATCCCTTCTTAACTTGCTTTTTTAATCATTTCTATAATTTGAGTTTCTGTGGCATTTTTGAATTTGCTCTTTAATGCTGCGACAATAGTTTTTTGAAGTTGAAGATCCTTTTCAATTCCAACATCCCGCAAAGCTTTCCCTATTTCGCCTTCTCCGAATTTTTGAACTGTCCCAGGTTGAGAAAAATGTGAAGCAGCTTTTTGAGCTATAGTCAAAGGAGTTGTAGACGGATTTCTTCCCGGCAAAAGACTCTTATAAATATCTTTTATTTCCTTTTTTGACATCTGAGTTATAGGTTGTTTGGCCTTAACTTGTTTTTTAGATCCAAGAGCAGGTTTAACAGAAGCATTGAACTTATCACCCTTCGCTCGGCTGGCCACCCAATCAGCACCGCTTTTTTTTGTGCCTGAAGGAAGAACCATTACTTTGAAAGCCTCCTTTTTGCCACCAGGCACCCATCCATTTGCATCAATTTCATACCCTGTTTCATCATACAAACTAAGCCCATGAAGCTTGGCAATTCTGAAAGCCTCGGACATATTTTCTCTCTTAATTATACCGGAAACATCCCCAGTTTCTTCATCTTGGGCAAATCCAATTTTTTGAGTTTGAACAGCAAAAGACTTAGCATTTTTTTTATGCATATCTTCATTCTGGGTAGGATTGCGCTCTGTAAAACCTTGTTTAACAAAACGGTCAACATCGGCTTGGCTTTTAGCTGAATAACTATTTGCCTGGTCATCATAAAAGGTTCTATCAATTTTCTTATTACCCAGGGCATTTAGTTTGGCAGTTGAAAGTTTTTCACTGGCGATATTCGCATTTGTTGCTGCATTTCTTTGGCCGGTCAAGGCTTTTTCAGCATCAATACCAGCAACGTCTTTTTCTCGTTTAAGATTTTCAAGACGAATACCCGCCTTTGCCATTTCCCTTGCAGACTTATAAACAGTCTCGTTGTTATTTTCATCGACAACAAAATAAGTATTAGAATTCGGGCTCTCCACGTTTTTTTGAGGCGTAACGTAAACGGTCTTACCATCTTTTTTAGCAGTCAAAGTTCCAGTTATCCATGCTTCAGTATTCCCCTGTCTGGTTGCCTCTTTTACTAAAAAACGCTGTAAAGAATATTT
>JAAELK010000435.1 GCA_024226935.1 Desulfobacteraceae bacterium | reverse complement strand
AGACTTCGGATGCATCCATGGATATAAAAGAAAAGATAGATAATATCCAGGAAAGTTCCACCGGTACCCTGGCCGGTATAGGTGAAGTCAGAACAGTTATTTCCGATGTCAACGATATTGTAGCCACTATTGCCACGGCGGTGGAGGAACAATCATCCGCCACAAGGGAAATAGCTGAAAATATTGCCCAGGCTTCTTCAGGCATCGAAGAGGTGAACCAGAATGTGAGTCAGAGTTCTGTCGTGGCCGATGAAATTACAAAAGAGATCACAGATGTTAATGAGTCCTCGGGGGAAATAGCTGACAAGAGTGGCCAGGTAAGTCTGAGTGCTGAAGGTCTGTCCAAGTTGGCAGCCAAGCTTGATCAGCTGGTGGGCAGGTTTAAGGTTTAATTTGCGCATCCAGGTTTTGTGGTCGGGATCATCCCGGCCGCAGAACCTTTCTATTCTCATCAATAAAAATTAATTTATTATCTTTTTTAATATACGAGAGATTATATTTTTATATAGTTTCCATGGATTTGTTGTTTTTAATTTGATATGTCGCTGGTGTAGGACTAAACGTGGATGGACCATATATTTTAATTTTTAAGAAAAAAAATAATTGATGATGACTAACCGTAATTTTATTAATATCCGCTGGATATATTGCTGGCTTGTTTTTTTTTGTTTACAGTTGGGTATACCCTCTTTGTCAGAAGGCTACAGCCCGTCTCAATACCAAAAATTTCAGGGAAGGATTATCGATTATCGCTCCCATTTGAATCGGAAATTTAAAAAGAGTATACGTCGGAAGACTTTGTATATTATTGTTCATACCACTGAACTGGGTCTTGATACAAGTTTGCGGGTGGTGTCCAGGGGTAAGCAGTTTCAAAGTGGATATAAAACCCCCGGGGGGCATGCTAATTATGTGATTGCCAGAAATGGGTATACCTACCGGATTTTAGATAAAAAATATCGAGCAGACCATGCAGGCCGTTCAATGTGGCAGGGGCGGACAGATCTTAGTGACTTTTCCGTGGGCATTGAATTGGTAGGATATCACGATGCTCCTATAAGTGCCGCTCAATATAGATCTGTGGGGTTGCTTATCTGTATTCTAAAAAAGGTTTATAGTCTTGATGACCGGGATGTCCTGACCCACAGCCAGGTGGCATATGGAAAACCAAATCCCTGGTTTTGGAAAAATCACAGGGGGCGCAAATGGTGTGCAAAAAATTTTAATCGTTCCAAAGCCGGATTGGGGCCTGGGTGGAAATATGATCCTGATGTCTTGGCGGGTAGGCTTTTGCCAGATCCGGAACTGGTAGGAGTGTTTTATGGTGTTCCTTATCATGGGGTAAATCCCTTGGTAAAATCCCCGGGTAGTGGATCAAATATTATATCAAAAACCAATTCCGCCTGGTCCATTGCAGGAGAAGATTATAATAACGAGAGGACAATTTATCTTTTTCCCGGCGGAGCCAGGTTACCGGGAAATAAGATTAAGCAAACTCTTGGTTGGGATCGCTTGCCAATGAATACAAAGGTGGTTCTTAATCAGGATGTGGAACCTGTTGTTATCCAGGATCAGACTCCGGTGAAAACAATTTCCAAGAGTATGACTGCCTGGTCCCATGCCGGGGTAGCCTATAAGGAGGATACCACTATTTATTTTTTACCTTCGGGGCGGGTTTATCCAGGTTCAAAAATTTTGGATTGGGATGACCTGCCTTTAAAAACCAGGTTACTCGTTGGGTATAAAGGACCTTTCCCGATTACCGAGGCTCAAACTGCTTATAAAATAGCCGGCAGCAAATATAAATCGTTTGAAACTGTTTATTACTTATCCTCCGGTAGGCTTTTGACCGGAGATAAAATAACTGATTTTACTCATCTGGCCAAGGGAGAACAGATCTATCTGCCGCTGTCCTCTCCCCCCAAAAAATAGAATCGAATGATTTACCAAAAAGGATTAATAGGAATAAAAAAGATCCTGGACCTGTTGAAAGCTGCGTTTTTTTAAAAGGGCAAGTATGAGCAGAATTCTTGCCTTGGCCGGGTTGAGTTCGTCCGAAGCAATAAATTGATTGATATCATCATCCACTTCTACGTTTCTAACCACTCTTCCCGTGGGAACCCGTGAGGAGCGGATAATGAAGATGCCCTGTTGTGCCATCTGAGCCGCTTTTTTAAGGGTTGTTTCATTCATGTTTCCATTGCCGTAACCTGCTATGACAATCCCCTTGGCTCCACTGGCCACGGAGCAATCGATCAGATCCGGTGGCATGTCAGCGCAGGCGTATATGATATCCACCCGGGGCAGGGAATCAACCCCTTTAAGGGAAAATTCACTGGAAGTTGTGTGGTTCTGGAAGGGCCCTCTATAGTATTGGAGGGCTCCGTAGATCACGGTGCCCAAGAGTCCGTTTACCGGCGACAAAAAGGTTTCCACCGAGGTGGTATTGGTTTTGCTCAGGGAATGGGCATCATGGATTCTGTCGTTCATGACCACCATCACCCCCTGTCCGCAGGATCTTGGATCGGCTGCTACCGCCACTGCATTGTAGAGGTTCAGGGGGCCGTCCGCACTCAGGGCTGTAAAAGGGCGCATGGCACCCGTCATTACAACTGGCTTGGGGCTTTTTATTGTCAGATTTAAGAAAAATGCGGTTTCCTCCATGGTATCTGTGCCATGGGTAACTACCACCCCGTCTATTTTTTCTTCTATCAGAAGTTTATTTATCCGGCGGGCAAGATTGATCATGATTTCAAAGGACATGTCCTGGGACCCTACATTTGAAAATTGTTCGCCATCTATTCGGGCCAATCTTTCAAGATTTGGCACTGTCTGGATCAGGTTGTTAATATCAAGTTTCCCAGAGGTATATCCGGCCTGGGTGGATGAAGGGGCTGTGCCGGCAATGGTGCCGCCGGTGGCTATTATGGTGACAGAAGGTTTCATAATGTTTTTTCCGTGTATTTTTAATCCAATATTAACAGGAGACACAGCAAATAGCTAATCCGCCCAGGGCTGTTTCCTTGTAGCGGCTGCACATGTCCCGTCCGGTTTCCATCATGGTTTTCACCACTTCATCAAAGGAAACTTTTTGATGGTCCGGGTCTCCTACCTCTGCCAGGATATAGGCATTGGCAGCGGTGACAGCGCCCACGGCATTTCGTTCTATACAGGGAATTTGTACATAGCCCCCCACTGGATCACAGGTCAATCCCAGATGATGCTCAAGGGCTATTTCTGCTGCATTTTCCACCTTTTCCATGGGGCCTTCCAGGGCATATGTCATGAGAGCTGCCGCCATGGCCGAGGCTACACCTATTTCACCCTGGCAGCCAACTTCTGCACCGGAAATACTGGCATTATTTTTGGCAATAAAGGCTATGGCTGCCGCTGCCAGCATCCCTTCCCTCAGTTGTTGCTGGGATAGTTGATATTTGTGTTTTAATAAATAGAGAACTCCTGGCATCACCCCGGCGGAGCCGGAAGTAGGGGCTGTGACCACCCGTTGGCCTGCGGCATTCTCTTCTGCAGCTGCCATGGCATAGGCGTTTAATCTGGCAAGAAAGCGGCCGGTTTCCTGTTTCATCCGTCGGGAGTTGTTTATCATCATTTTGGCCTTGCGAAATAAACCTATGGGGCCGGGTAAAACGCCCTCGGTTGAAAGTCCTCTTTTAACGCAGCTGCACATGGTCTCGATGATTTGGTCCAGGTCTTCATAGATCTGGGTAGTTGATGAGCCGGTGATGAACTGTTCATTTTCCAGAATGATCTGGCTTAGGGTCAGCCCAGTCTTGTCCAGTAAATCTCTTAATTGATTCATGTTTCGGTAACCATGGGGCGGATTTTTTGGTATTTGCTCTATTTTACCTTTGCATTGGATGAATCCACCGCCAATTGAATAGTATTCTTTTTCCAGTAAGAGCTGATCTCCCTGGCTGAGCTTGAAACGCATGGTGTTGGAAAAGGACAGGTCTTCAATCTTTTCATTTTCAAAATGGATATGGTGGGATGAAAATTTAATATCTCCTTTTCCCAGGGGGATTTTATAGATTTTGTCCGGATCTTCTAATAGTTGGCAGAGAAGGTCGCAATCGCAGTCTTCTGGTTGCCAGCCCAGAAGACCACCCAAAATTGCCTTATGTGTACCATGGCCTATTCCGGTAAGGCATAGGGAACCAAAGAGATGAACGTCGAGTCTCAGGCTTTCCATCATATCAGGGTTCAGTTTTACCATGGCGTCCCGAAACAAAAGTGCGGCTTTCATGGGACCTGTGGTGTGTGAGCTGGATGGGCCGGGGCCCGTTTTAAATATATCAAAAATCGAAGTTGTAATACAATTATCCATAATAATTACCTAAAGTTTACAGGGGAAATGTGAATATCCGGGTTTTGTTGAAATAATAAATTTCAATAGTTATCTTAAATCATAAATGATTTTATTTGTCGTTGTTTTTACCTTATATGGAAATGCCACACGGAAGAACCAAAATTTACATATACTTCCTAATAAAGAATCGTTGAAAAGTCAAATTAATAAGAAATCAATGGGAAATTAAAAAATGATTAATTCACAGAAAAGGTGACATGGTATGGTAGAAAAAAAATCATAAGTCCCGGCAAAGTCTTTGGTTATCCTTCTGATTTTTGTTTATTTTACCAGATTTTCTATATTTCACCATGGCCTGTTTAGTGCTATAATAAAAAGTTACCCAAAGGTTAAGATTTGTAAAATAATATAAACCCATTAGTCCATTGGTCAGGATGTAAACTTGTACGAGCGCATCAATTATACGAGCACATCAAAGAAATACCCAATATTTAAATTAACAGGAGCCCATTTATCGTGATTTCTAAAAAGCTGGAACTTTTGTCTCCGGCAAAGAACAAGGAATTTGGCATTGCTGCCATCAGCCATGGTGCAGATGCCGTATATATCGGGGCCGATCAATTCAGTGCCCGGACGGCCGCTGGCAACCAGGTGTCTGAGATTGAAGAATTGGTAAGCTATGCCCATCTGTATAACGCCAGGGTTTATATAGCTTTGAATACTATTCTTTTTGATCATGAGCTGGAAGAAGCCGGAAAATTGATAGAAGATTTGTGGAATGCCGGGGCCGATGCACTGATTATTCAGGATATGGGGCTTTTGGAAATGGATCTGCCGCCCATACCTCTTTTTGCCAGTACCCAGGTTAATAACCAAACCTTATCCCAGGTTCGGTTTCTTGAGGCCTCGGGGTTTGAACGGGTGGTATTTGCCAGGGAACTTGGTCTTCGCGAAATTGAACAAATTTCCCAGTCTACAACCATAGCTTTGGAGGCATTTGTGCATGGAGCGCTCTGTGCTTGCTACAGCGGTCAGTGTTATTTCAGTGCTGCCATTGGTAAAAGAAGTGCCAACCGAGGAGAGTGTGGTCAACCCTGCCGTTTATCCTGGAATCTTATTTCACAAACCGGTCAGGTGTTGGAAAGAGACCGGCATCTTCTTTCCCTTAAGGATATGAATCGGTCAGATCATATTGGACGATTGGCCAGGGCCGGAATTACCTCGTTTAAAATAGAGGGGCGTTTGAAAGATCTTGCCTATGTAAAAAATATTACTGCTTTTTACAGGGAAAAACTGGATGCTTTTATGGCAAATGAAGTTAATTATACTCCCGTTTCTTCCGGCAGAACTCTTTTCTTTTTTAAGCCTGATCCTTTAAAAACTTTTAATCGGGGAGAAACAGATTATTTTCTTTTTGGACGGAAGGGAAAGGTCCACTCCTTTGATACACCTAAATCTTTGGGGGAAAAAATCGGTGTGGTCGATCGTATTGAATCTTCTTATATGACTCTGAAAAAAGCCCATGATATTAATAATGGTGATGGTCTTTGTTATTTGGATCAAGGTGGAAAACTTCAGGGATTTCAGGTTAATTCAACTGACCGGGGTAAGATTTATCCATCGGGCCGTTTAAATCTTATAAAAAGTTCTCTTTTTTCCAAGGCTCTTATTTATAGAAATCACGACCATCAATTTTTAAAAAAACTGGCTGGGGTTTCTGCAGAAAGAAGAATAGGTATAGAGCTGTCTTTTCATGAAACCTTGGAAGGCTTTGTCCTGAAAGGGCGGGATGAAGACGAAAACTTAAGTGAATTCAGGTTTGATATGGAAAAAATACCCGCCCAAAACGAATCGGCTGGTCTTGCTACTTTGAAAAAACAGCTTGGCAAACTTGGCACTTCCATATTTTATCTCAAGGGGCTTGTTATTCATTCAAAGCCGTATTTTATACCCATTCGTGACCTAAATAAGATGAGACGAGGGCTTTTGAATATAATGACCACAAAACGGGTTGAAGTTTACAGACGCTTTGATGCAATCCCAAGACCCTTACCTGTTCAATATCCTGAAAGCCAAGTGGATTTTACTGGTAATGTTTCCAATGAAAAAGCGGTTCAATTTTATCGAAAGCGAGGTGTAGCTGTCATTGACCCTGGTTTTGAATTGTCATCTCCGGGGGCTGGTACAGTTGTGATGACCCTTCGTCATTGTATTCGCCAGGCTCTGGGCCAGTGCCCGAAGGAAACGAAAAATTGCCTGGGAATATGGAGTGATCCACTTTTTCTTGAAAATACAAAGGGTCGGTTTCAAATTGTTTTTGATTGTAAGCTCTGCCGGATGAAAATTAAAATTTTGTAAAACTTGGGTCGTATTTTGTTCAGAACAGATTCAGATCGATCCATTCCATGGCAGGTGCCGATCTGAATCGGATCTAATCCTCAAGGGTTTTAATCTTTTGCGATTCCACCCGCCTTTTTTTTAATATTTTTTGTTGCTGAATAATAAATTTGTTTTTTAGAAAAATGGCCCGTTTGTTTTTTTCTATCCCTTGGTTTTTTTTTGATTGTTTGAAATATTTATAAATTAAAAAATCAAGGGTGCCATCGGTTTTAATCTGGTCAATGAAAAGGTTCAGCCAGTTTAGAAAAATAGGATCTCCATGGCGAATGGCAAAGGCATAATGTCTCAGAGTGACCGGTGTTAGAAGAGGTTTGAATTTTAAATATTGTTCCGGGTGGGTTTTGGCCCATACCTTGATGAAGGGGGAGTCAGCTATGATCGCAGTGACTTGACCCTTGATCATGCCATTTACCGCTGCCAGGTTTGTGGGATATAATTTGATGGTGGTTTTGGGGAATAGTTCTCTGGCATAGTTTTCATAGATGGAGCCGGTCTTGATACCCATGGAGAGTCCTTCAATATCAACCAGGTCAAAATATGATTCTGCCGCGGGTTTGACAAGTTTTCGCAGGACCAGAGCTGCCTGACTGACTTCAAAATAAGGATTGGTAAAACTGATCTTTAATCCCCGGTCCATGGTCCGGGTCATGGCGGAAATAATAATGTCTGCCTTGCCTGAGAGCAGGGCAGGTATCTGCTGGTCATAAGTCTTGGGATGGACAAATCGGACTGAAACTCCCAGATAGTCTGCCAATAGGGTTGCGATATCTACGTCTATACCCCGTAATTGATTGTTTAAGAGTATGGAAAAGGGTGGCGAGCCTTCGTGTAATGAGACAACAAGTTCCCCTTTGGTTTGGATCTTTTCAATTTCTCCGGCCAGAGCCAAGGGGGTGATAAAGAAAAAACAGAAAATCGGGAACCATATCAAGTGTTTCATCTCTTCCTCCATTTTTTGCTAATAAAATTTGTACAGGTTGTTAGCTTATATGGAAATGTCACATTGAAGAACCAAAGTTTATATGATACTTTTTAATAAAAAATTTCTGGAAAGTCAAATTGACCAAAAATTCCTGAATTTATCTTTCCTTGGTCTTTTTTTCAGCAGATCTGTTATAATTTGTTTTTTTATAAAAATAAGGTGCATTAATGGTGGAACTAAATATAGTGTTGTTGGAACCGGAAATACCTCAGAATACTGGAAATATCGGCAGAACCTGTAATGCCATGGGGGCAGTTTTGCATTTAGTGGAACCCTTGGGATTCTCTTTGGAGGATAAATATTTAAAGCGTGCCGGGATGGATTATTGGAAAGAGCTTAATGTGAAATATTATAGGGATTATGGGGATTTCCTTGTAAAAAATCCCCAGGGGCAGAAAGTATTTATTTCAAAAAAAGCCACCAACAGGTGTGATCAATTTTGTTATGAATCCAAAGTTTATCTGATCTTTGGAAAGGAGTCATTGGGTCTGCCGGAAAAATTATTGGTGGAAAATCGGGATTTTTGCGTGAGAGTACCAATGTCTGCTGGTACCAGATCCTTAAATTTGGCCAATACCGTGGCGATCTTAAGTTATGAGGTTATGCGGCAATATGCTTTTGTAGGCCTTAAGGCCGTGGGCGATTTAGACGATTGATGGAATGTTCAGTGTGAATTTGTATCCCGGACCATAGCAATCTTTGACCCCTTGATTATTTTTTGATAACCCATAATCAAAAAGCGAGGTTCATTATGGAGGAAGGTAATGGAATTGTTGTTGATCAGGGCAGGTGGGAATGGTCACAAATGTGGAAAAAAGAAGATTGGTGGGCAATCTGGATCGGGTTTTTTATTCTTATTGCGGCCATGTTTGTTTATTTTCCCCATTCGGGAGAAATGAAGGAAATTATTAATAAGGCCATGGTAAAATATGGTCAGGATGATAGGCGGACCTCTGCTATCAAAACCATTGCATGGTATAAAATGTCCGATGCCAAGAAAAAAGCAGAAGTCAGAAAAATTCCAGCGGGTAAGTGGCTGACAAGCTTTGCCGCTAAACCCCATGGATGGAAAGATAATCCCATGGATGCTTTTTTCATGGGTAAGGAAAAGGCGGATGCCAAGGCCGCTTCCGCCAGGGGCAGGTATCTAAAGAAAAAGATAGTAGAAGAAATTAGTTTTGCTGTGGCCTTTGGGGCCGAAAAGATTGCACAAACAGCCGGTTTTACAAATGCTGCGCTCAATTTATCCGCATCGACTGCTATTGATAAATGGCGTGATGCAAAGCTTGCAGCGGCTGCAGCTAAAAAGAAAACCCAGGTAAAACCCTATAATAGGATTGGTAAACTTATTGGCCTGGGGGTGTTTTTTTGTGTTCTTTTTGGTATTCCAATTACCACCATGGGAGTACCCTTTAGACAATTTGCCCTGGGGTTTGTCTTTGTCTATGTCGTGGCTGTTGTCGCCTGGTTTTTTAGTTATCAAGTCACCATGAAGCATTACGGGGTAGGGTATGCAGCCTGGGCTATTTTGCTTGGAATGTTGATTTCCAATACCGTTGGAACCCCTAAATGGGCCATGCCTGCCGTCCAGACTGAATATTATATTAAGACGGGGCTGGTGCTTTTGGGAGCGAAAATTTTATTTGAAAAAATAATTACCATTGGAACGGCTGGTATTTTTGTTGCCTGGGTTGTGACACCCACCGTATGGTTGGTGACCTATTGGTTCGGCCAGAAAATAATTAACATACCTTCCAAGCGGTTGAATGCGGTTATCTGTTCGGATATGTCAGTGTGCGGCGTCTCTGCTGCCATTGCAGCGGCCTCGGCCTGTCGTGCGAAAAAAGAGGAGTTGACCCTTGCCGTGGGTCTTTCCCTGGTGTTTACAGCCATCATGATGATTGTGATGCCGGCTTTTATTAAAGGAACCTTCCCCCTTGATAAACAGATGGTCCTTGGCGGTGCCTGGATGGGTGGAACCATTGATGCCTCTGGTGCCGTTGCTGCCGCCGGGGCATTCCTCGGTGAGAAAGCTCTTTATGTGGCAGCCACCATAAAAATGATCCAGAATATTCTCATAGGGGTGATAGCATTTTTTGTAGCTTTGTATTTTACCACCCGGGTGGAAGTGGAAGAGACCGGAGCAAAGGTAGGACTGGGAGAAATCTGGTTTCGGTTTCCAAAATTTGTCATTGGGTTTATGGCTGCGTCCATAGTATTTTCCCTGATCTATTCCTGGTTTAATTTGCAGCTGGATGGCCTTGGACGTGCCATGATTGATAAGGGCGCCATCAAGGGGGGATCTGATCTTTTCAGGGGCTGGTTTTTCACCCTGTCTTTTGTCAGTATAGGGCTTGCAACTAATTTTCGTGAACTCAAAGAACATTTTAAAGGTGGGAAACCGTTGATTCTTTATTTGTTTGGCCAGTCCTTCAATTTGATTTTGACCTTGATCATGGCATATATCATGTTTTATGTGGTGTTTCCCGGATTGACGGCAACCATATGATGGATAATCCCAAGGCAAAAGCGTGGGGACAGCTTATCTTTTATTCTTTTCTCATCTGGGTTTTCGGCTGGGTTGTGGGACCATATATGGAAAAAAATATTTCCATTTATGGTCAAATTGCCCAGATCGTAGAGGAACGCGATATTGATTCTGGCGCCTATATGTATGGTGATTCGGCAGGCTCCTATGACGGTGAATATTATCTGGCAGATTCGTTTAAACATTCTAAACGCGATGATTACGGAATGACCAAAGGCTTTGTTGGAGGCCTTATCTCTTGTTTTTTGATTTTAGGGTTTGGTTGGCTATTTATTTTGGAATGAACCATGGGTATCAAAGATTGGATATCATGAATATGGATAAAAAAGAACTTATATTGGCCTACGAAATAAAATTTGCGCAACTGCTTGCCAATCAGGTATTGGTTAAACCGAAGTTGAGTCCATGGATGATTTTTATCCCTTTTATCTTTATTTTTTATTTTCAGGATTTTTCCGCCTATAAAAAACAGAGAAAAGAGTTTCTGGCCAATTGGCTTCTTACCAGAAAAAAGGTGTTGAATGAAGTCAAAAAAAGTATTGATAAAGGGAGAAAACCGGATACATGGCAGCTTGCAGCCCAGGTAGGTCTGAAGGCTGCGGCGATGGATAAATATGATGAACTGCTCAAAGTGATGGTCACCCATTATACCCTTTTGTTGAAGGCCAAAGGAGATACCTATGGGGCTTTGGTCAAGTCTGCCTATGGGAACCGTCGGCAAGATTTTATTTTTTTGATTAATCGGATGACCGAAGCTGAAAAAAACCTGAACAGGGCATTGGTGCCAACGCTTTGTAAAACTGTTAAGGACCTTGCATCTACCATAAAAAAAATAGAAAGGGGTTCGGACAAGGTTCATCGGCTGGAAATTAATAAGTTTTTCCCATCCGTTAAATAGCTTGATTTTGCATTTGTTCAAAAGTTATCCATCATACGAGATTTTACTTTACATTCTGTCGATTTCTTGATATTTATGCTGTGTAATAATTATTATTAAATTATTTCAATTAAATATCCATTCGCTGAATAAATTTGAGCCTTTTTACACCTGCTTAAACAAGGAGGCGTCATGTCACAAGAAGAAAAAAGTACTCTGTCCGGGGGAGACTATGAGGTTGATGATGTCACAGCTGGTGCTGAACCCTGGGAACCCATTGAAACAAAACTTGTCTTATGGTCACTTGCCGTGGCAGCGATAGTTCTAATTCTCGGACTGATTTTTGTTCCAACCTCCATACTGCATTGAGTATTTGACAATGATAGAGCTTGTAATTGATCATGATGGAGTAAACTGGAATGCAAAAAATGAGGTGTTGTCTGTATCGTCGCCAACGCTGGATGGGCTTGATCTGGCCCTTGAAGAACAGATGAGAAATAAGGGGTTAGTTAAAAAAGGTGACAAGAAAAAAGTCTTTATGGCTTTTGATAACTCTACCATTCCCCAGTGGATCCGACAGTATGCCCAGCATTATTTTAATCGAGTCGTTGAGATTAGTGGATAGCTAAATAGTCGCATAAAAAATCACAAAATGTGGGGAAAAATTCTAAATAAAGGGTTCCCATAAGTTAGTACGATATTTTGGAATTCGTCACAAGTGATATCCAGAAATTAAACGAAAAAGTTGTATTTTACCCTATAGATAAGATCTATGTTGTTCTGTCTTTTGTGCGGCTCAAGGGTTTGTATTGAATTTTACTACCTTTTTCTAATCTTGGGATTGGAGCATTATAGATATTTGCAATAGTGTTGTAATTACCTTGCATTGATGAAGTGTAATTCAAAAATATAGCGGAGGATATTATGGCAAGCATAAACAGAAAATGGTACTCGGGTATGACCACCCAGGAAGACTGGTGGGCTGTTTGGCTGGGTCTATTCTTTTTTGTGATGGGGTTTTTATCTTTAGCCGGTATTGATCTTGTTGGCTGGGCAACCTATCCGAGAATATGGGTGTTTAATCCTTTAGACGGTGGGAAAGGTGATATTGCTTCGGCTTTTCATGCGCTTGGTGGTGAATACAGTTTAACCTCAAAAGAATTTTATGGGGGGCTTGGCTGGTGGAGTATTCTTTGGACCTATGTAGTTTTCACTTGTGCGACATGTCTTGGCGCTTTTTGCATGAAATGGAACCTGAGAAAGTTTTTTCTTGGTTGGACATGTATTTACTTTATGACGATTGCTACATGGTTTGTCGGTCACCATGCTTTTTTTGCTGCTAATACAATTAATTGTGAAAAATATGGTTTAGATTTTGCTCTTTCTCTTGGGGGTGGTGCTTCTTTTATTTTGGCTTTAATTGTCGGATTGATTATCGGAAATTTTTTTAAACCATTCGCAAATTTTTTGAGTGAAGCAGCAAAGCCTGAGTGGTATATCAAAACTGCCATTGTGTTTTTAGGGGTAAAAGTTGGTTATCTGCCAATTAAAGCTGCGCTAACATCAGCAAAACTGGGTAAAGAGATGGCCGGACTTACCGGCGAGTTGTTTCTTGCAGGTGCAGTGGCTACAGTTGTTGCCTATTTAATTTTTTGGCCTGGTGTTTATACCATCTCCCGTTTGATATTTAAACTTCCCAGAAAGACCGCAGCGGTTTTGGGTTCGGGTATCTCCATCTGCGGCGTTTCCGCTGCTGTAGCTACCGGTGGTGCAGTAAGGGCAAAACCAGTAGTGTCTGTTATGGTTTCGGCACTGGTTGTTGTATGGGCGGTTATTGAACTTGTTGTTTTGCCTGGTTTTTTTACACATGTATGGCCTACAACAGCGGATCCGCTGGTGGCGGGTTCTGCAATGGGTATGGCGGTTAAGACTGACGGGGCTGATGCTGCAGCCGGTGGATTGCTGGATGAATTTATGAGAAATAAGATAATCATTGAGACTGACGGTGCTGTACAGTGGCCTGAAGGCGTGATTACCGCCAGTGCGGTCATGACAAAAGTATGGATAGATATGTTTATTGGACTGTGGGCGTTTGTGCTGGCCATGGTATGGGTCTATAAAATTGATAAGAGGCCGGGAGAGACCGTTTTGCCGTCGGAGATATGGCATAGATTCCCCAAGTTTGTATTTGGTTATTTTGCCACCTGGTTTATATATCTGGGTGTTTTTTTTGCTGCCGGATCAGGTGCGCCCGAGGGAATGGATACACTCTTGGCCGCAAAATCAGGTGTGATTCCAGTGGAAAAAGGTTTTCGGAAGCTCTTTTTTATGCTTACTTTTTTCAGTCTTGGGGTCATTACTGATTTCAGGAAACTTGCTGAAGCCAGTTTCGGTAAAATGGTGTGGGTATATCTTATCTCTTTGTTTTTATTTATTATACCTGTGGCGATGCTTGTCGCCTGGCTGTTTCATCATGGCATGGAAATACCAAATATAGCCGGTACTGTTATGTAATGCCCTGCTGATTAATACCACGGTGTGGAATGATTTAAAGTCTTGCAAAAATTTGCGGTTGTATGAGTGATAATAAAAATAAGATTCTGGAATCCAATAGAAGCTATTTGGGGCAGGGGGGAAAACCTAAGCTTTTAATAAAGGTGTTTTGAAAATTTTGGTTGCAGGTGAGATCGACTATATCAATTTTCATCTCTATTAACTTTTTAAGGTAGATCTCATTGCATAGGACCATTATAGCACCCACACCGGCTAAATTCCCGGCGGTTTCTATTTTGTCAGGGGCCATGGATGGGATCATTCCCAGGGTTATCATATCATTCTTGTCGAGAAATGTCCCCAGTGCCCCGGCGATGATGATTTTTTCAGGTTTATCAATTTTTGCTTTTTTTAAAAGAAATTTTATTGCGGTACTTAATGCGGCCTTACCAAGTTGAACAGAACGAATATCCTTCTGGCTGATGAAAATTTCAGAACCATCCCGGGAAAATTTTTCAGGCACTATAATATATTGTATTTTACCCGAACTGTTTTTCTTTAAAGCTGGAAGAATAATATCTTTTGTAAAAGCACCATCCGGCTTTATAATCTTGTTTTTATACAATTGGGCCACGGCACTGATAATACCTGTTCCACAGATCCCAGCCGGCCTTTGCCCGGAAGTGTTTAATGGATTGACAAATGTATATTCGGGTAACTCTTGCAGGTTTTTTATGTGGACCCCGGTGATAGCCCCGGGGATAGCCTGCATCCCGCAGGAAAGACAAGCACCTTCAAAGGCAGGGCCGGTTGCACATGAGGTTGCATAGAATCTATTATTTACCTTGAGCACAAGTTCTCCATTAGTCCCCAGATCCACCAATAGAGTGCCATCGGGTTTATTCTCAAGATCAATGGCAATGGCGGCACTGAGAATGTCTCCTCCTATAAAGCCTGACACCTGGGGCAAAGTTTGAATTGGAAAATTTTCCAATTTAAAGCCTAATTCATTTGATTGAATACTTTTTGCTTCATAAAAAGCTGGTTGATGGGGAGAAATTCCAATGGGTTTTGGATCGATCCCTGTCAATATGTGGATCATTGTTGGATTACCAACCGCCACCATTTGAGAAATCGTATTTTTTTTCAAATCAAGTGAGGTTAAGAGTTCTTTGATGCCCCACTCTATGGCCTTGACAACTATCTTTTGCAAAGTCCTAAGTTTTTTTTTCTCCTGTCCGATGGCACTAATACGACTCATAACGTCATCCCCATAAAAAGATTGGGGATTTTTTATGGCCAATGAAGAAAGAATCTTACCTCTATCGGTGTTGATCAAGTAAATTGCTATGGTTGTTGTGCCCAGATCCACGGCAACTCCATGGCATTTTTTTCCATTATTTTTTTTAAAGCTGTTTGTGAATATTTCAGGAAGAGATACCGGTGCTTTGTTGAGAATATGACAAGACTGCATGGAAGATTCTGGTATTTCAATCTGAAGATTTTTTGAAACCATATATGTGCAGGAGTTTATAAATTTATTGTCCCCATTATTTGAAATTTTTTTGACCCGGCATTTTCCACAGATTCCTTTACCGCCGCAATCGGATCTTAAAAAAATACCCTGATTCATAAGTGATTCTATCAGGCTTTTGCCGGGTTTGATTTTGATATTTTTATCATGGGGTAAAATATGAAGATTTTTGTTTGACATCTAAGTTTTTTGATCCTTTTTTATCCGGCAATCATGATTCTTTGCGCAGACCTGGCAGGTTGTTCCAACCAGCCTATCATCATATCTGGGACCCAAACCAATTAAACAAGAAATTGTTTTAAAGGGTGATAGGACTGCATTGGTTCCAATTTTTACATCGATTTTTTCAAGGGGTAAAAGCCGACAAAGTTTTGTCTGGTCTTTGGTTTTCCACCCATGAACTGAACCTGGACTCAAAAATGGGCTTACTCCCCATCCTATATTTGCGGCCTGCTTTTCGGCTATTTTTGTGATTACCAGGCTGATTTTATCAAGAATTATCAGACCAATGAGGTCAAGAAAATATGCTTCCAGTAAATCACCCTTTGATGAGGCTTGTTTTGATTTTTGCTCAAGCCCTTGTCCCGGGGTGTAAACTGAGATTAGAGCATATTCTGCCTTGGTTAAAAATTTGATGGAACACCCGAAATCAAAATTTACCAGATTATTGGGGCCTTGAATTATATTTCCTGAACTGTTTTTACCGGTGGTTTGGAATTCAAACCACTGATATACAGCTTTTGGGTTCCAAATGCCTTGGGCCATATCAAGTGTTTTTTTTGCAATTTTTATAATTTCAGGATGATCAGTCGAAGTTGTAATTTTTTGTTTAAGATCTTGAAAAGTCAGATCAACTTTTATGGGGGAGAGAACATGGGGTTGTGTATCGATGGGAAGGACAAGATCAGCAGTCATGATTCGATAATCTCTTTTCCAGAAGGTCTTGCTTGATTTAAATGCTTGGCTTTCATGTTGCCCCTCTTTTTTTTACACCATGACTGAATCTATTGTGAAGATAGTCCAAAACCCGGTATAAAGACAATAATAAATTTATACCAGGTGTATCTGTAAAATAAAAATGTTCTTCTTGAATTATTGGGGATGAATTGAAAGACTGTCAATTTTTTTGTTTTTTGCTGAATATGGAAATATGGTGAACCATCCAATGCCCTTCAGATATTGCCATGAGTTTACGGTGTGGCATACATAGCAAGCGTTGACATCGGTATCTTTTTTTCCTAACATTTTTTCACAACGTTTTTTGAACATGGGGGTATAGTGACATAGGGGACCGATATGGCATTGTTTGCAATCCCTATTGGTATCAGGCGGATGGATATATCCTGGAACACTCCATTTGTCGATCGTGTGGCATTCTATGCAAGAAGAACCAAAAGAGCCTTGATGGGGGTCTTGATCAGAATGGCAGGTGGTACAGTTTAAAATAGCTTCTTTGGCATCTACCAGTGGATATCTATCCGAAAGAATTTTTTCAAATTCGTGTAATTTATGCTCAGTGTATTCTTGGGGGGTGTCCGATTTGGATCCATTCATTGAATCATTTTTTAATATTTGTCTTTTGAAAATAAGCGTCAAAGCATCGTGGTTCATGAGGGTGGGTTGTGTCCTGGTTTTGTGATGTTCGACATGACATTCTTTGCAGCTGGTGATTGTTGAATGAAATGATACCACCTGGCGGTTAAAGACAATGGCATCGGTATCATGACAAAATCTGCATTTTTCCGGGTCAACGCTGCGGGCGGTTGTGTGACAGGCATTGCAGTTATCAAGAAGAAACAGGTGGGAGGTTGATAAGGGGCCCGGATTGCTTGCCCGGTACCGATAGGGTGTCAAACCAAAAAAAAGGAGAACAGCGACAAAAAGCATCAGGTTGATTAAAAGGACCAATGATTTTTTTTTCTTGCTCATGGATACCACCTGATTCCGTAGTCGATTCCGGTCCATATGTGCAACACGAGGATGGCATAAAATATCATGGTTATTCCGATATGGAAGTTCAGCCACCGGGAAAATAGTTTTTTTACTTTATCCTGGGCATGGATGGAAAAATCCAAGTCTGCCATTGCGAAAATTATTTCCGGCAGGGAGGCTGCAAAGGCCGGATGTTGTGTCTTTTCCACACCATTTGTATATTTTGTGTATTCCATGTCCATACGTGTCAGGATGGCTTTTTGTTTTTTGATATCTTTTATGAGAAAACCCATTAAATATCTTCCTGTGTAACCGCTGCCTATGATGATGAGCAACAAGAGAGTCAATGCTTGACCATAAAAAGTTTTCTCCATATTTCCAGAATGCACAAATGTAAGTATGGCCGCAAATAATGTTGCATAAATATGAATCGTAAGCAGGGTATGTTTGGGAATGATTTTTGTCACGGCTTTTCGTATAAATTTTATACGTTTGACCAGCATATATATGGCGGGAAAGAACATAAAAAAGGCTGCAATAATTCCTATAAGTCCCCCCAGGGCACTGCCAGCAAACCTGGGCACTTGATATATATCACCCATATAGGCCAGGATAAATAAACCGATCAGGATGAAGAGAGTTATACGGGATTCTATTTTTTTCATATTTTATTCTATCTTGACCGTTATGTTATTGTCAGATTTTACGGGATCAGATTTTATAGGGGACGATTTTACAGAGTCACCTGTAGAAATTTTTTGAAACAAAGCTTTTACTCTTCCCATGCGATAGGCGTAAGCGATAATCGCTAAAATAAATCCGGAGAGCATGATTATGCACATGATCAAGCGCTTTGCATCCATTCCCCACAATATATCCTGGGGATGGAAGGGCGAAGAATAGTCAATATTTAACTCCTGCTTGAACCAATTCAAACCAATTTCATGGGCAGATTCTTTGTCTGTAAGTTTCAGGTATGTTGAAATACCACTTGTCAGCTGCTCATAACCTGTCCGGAGTTGTTCCTGGGTTTTTCGGATTTTTGGGAGATCTTTGGATGTGACGGCCATGGAAATTTGATTCATGCTTTCCGATAATAATTCATATCCTCGTAACATTCTTTTTAATGAAAGTTGTTCAAAGGTGTTTAAAGATTCTTGGGTTGGATCGTGAACCACAGTCATGCTTGGATATAATTGTGGTCGAAATAATTTTAGCGCTACCCCGGATTCAATCATTTTTTTCATCATGGCACCATCTTGTATCGGCATTTTACCATTATTTTCCAAGTGCGTCTTGTTGTTATTTCCAGACATGGTATTTCCAGTTTTTTCTATTATTTCACTGGTTGTTTTCGCTGGATTTTTTTCATTTTTGTTGGCGGATTGGTCGGCATATACGAGAGAAATACCCGGGATATTTTTTGAAAAGTTGAGTTGATCAGAAAGGGGAATAGAAAAAAAATTGAGCCAAAGAAAAAAACAAATACAAGTAAAAGGAATTTTGTGGTTATTACACATAATTTCTTACCTTTAGAATTGTTGGATTGGCGATTGTCTATTTCGTATTATTTAAATTTTATAGGTCACTTTAACAAAAAAAACACTTTATTATCAACCTTAAATTTTTCGTATATTTTTTTCTTGACAATACAACTATTCTATAGCTATTTGATAGCTATGAAATAGATATCAAATATCCTAAGGATTCCATTCGAGGTTATCATATCCGTTAATAAGGGAGAGAGTGATGGCGTCAAACAAGTATTTTAAGCATGAAGGTCCGTGGTCCGATGCAAATGATCCTTTGATGTGTAGTGATACCGGTGATTGGCGAACAAAGCGTCCGGTGCTGGATAAGCATAAATGTATATTTTGCGGGTTTTGTGCCCTTTATTGTCCCATTCAGATAGTTGAAATGAAAGGACAAACCCATTTTGAGGCCGATTTAAGTTTTTGTAAAGGATGCGGTATCTGTGCCAAGGAATGTCCCAAAGATGCCATTGTCATGATATCGGAAGGAAATTTTAAAAAATGATTACAAAAATTAAAGATAAAACCCAAGTCAAAGTAATTACCGGAAATGGTGCAGCAGCTATTGCGGCAAAACTTGTAAGACCGGACGTTGTTGCGGCATATCCCATTACCCCCCAGACAGAAATAATTGAGCAGATCTCCAAATTTCATGCCACAGGAGAGATGGATTGCGAGCTGATTACCGTTGAAGGTGAAAACTCAGCCATGAATGTTGTTATGGCAGCCAGTCTTGCCGGCGGGCGGGTTTTTACCGCCACTTCTTCCTGGGGGCTTGTTTTTATGTATGATGCCGTTCTTGCAACGGCAGGAGCAAGAGCCCCTGTGGTCATGGTGAATGTGAATCGCGAAACACCTGGTATCATCGCAGTGTCCTCGGGTCAGCAGGATATGATTTGTACAAGGGATGCCGGATGGATATTTTTAATAGCCGAAGATTGCCAGGAAATAATGGATCTTGTTATTCAAGCCTATCGCCTGGCAGAGGATTATGAGATCCAACTGCCTGTAATGGTACACTATGACGGATTTTATCTTTCCTATCTGTCCGAAGGGGTTGATATTCCTTTCCAGGAAGATGTGGATAATTTCTTTTTGGTTTTAAAAGATCAGCCTGAAAGAACAAAACTTGTACCCGGGGGAAAATTGGGTTGCGGTTCCCATGGTATTCTGGGGGGGTATCTGGAATTGCGATACAAACATATGGCTGCCATGGAAAGATCAAAAGATAAATTTGATCTCATCGATAAGGAGTACGAAAAAATTTTTGGAAGGTCTTACGGCGGTCAGGTTGAAGAATATAAAATGGAGGATGCCCACGTGGTCCTGGTCGGTTCAGGCTCCATGTGCGGAACCATAAAAACCGTGATCGATAAAAAACGTGATGTCGGTATAAAGGTCGGTCTTTTAAAAATAAGAATGTACCGCCCTTTTCCGTCTGAAATCATGGTTAAAGCCTTGAAAGGGAAAAAAGCCATTGGTGTTGTGGACAGAAGTCTTAGCTTCGGGTTTAAAGGTGGTCCTATTTATATGGAACTCAAGGCGTTTGAAACACAGCTTGGGGGGTCTGAAATGATCAGCTTCATTGATGGTATCGCCAATACAGATATAACCACAGCCAATGTGGGACTAATGATCGATACCCTTTGTGATCTTGCAGCCGGCAAAGATGTCCGGGAAGTCACCTGGGTTTGCTATCCCGAGGCCAATGAACCGGACTTGCCAAAAAACGGGAGGGCAGTAAAATGACAAAAAAAAAGGGCAAACTTACCAAGGCATTGGATCATCTTATCCACGATGATCCATTTTCCAAGGGGGTGGCATTTTGTCCCGGGTGTGGGTTGGAGCTTTTATTGAGGATTATTCCAAGGGTTCTGGGAAATGATATCGTCATTACAGGTACTCCATCTTGTTCAGCTCCTGTACTTCTTGGACAAAATAACCGATCCTGGCATACACTATCATATTTTGGAACTTTGATGACAGGTGCTGCGGCAAATGCTACAGGCCTTGTAAGATATTACAGGAAAGCCGGTATTGAGAATACCGTGGTTTGTTTTAACGGAGATGGAACCGCAGCCGATATAGGGTTTGGAAATCTGTCAGGGGCTGCAGAACGAAATGAACCCTTTATTTATATCTGTTATGATAATGAAGGGTATATGAATACCGGTATTCAAAAAAGTGGAACCACACCCTTTGGGGCGGTCACCAGTACCACTCCCCATGGAGCCCGGGCTCTTCGGGGGAAAAATGTTAGAAGAATGAATTTGGGATTGCAAATGGCCATGCACAAGATTTCCTATGCGGCAACAGCAACGTTGAGTGACCTGGATGATCTTGCAAAAAAACTCAAAAAAGCAAAAGAGATGAAAACCCAGGGGTTTTGTTTTCTTCATATTTTAGCTCCTTGTCCTACTGGATGGGGATTGGCACCGGATCATACCATTGAAGCCTGTCGTAGAGCTGTGAAGACCAATTACTTTCCTTTATGGGAAGCTATAAACGGCAGGATCAGAATGACCAGAATTGTTAAAAAACCCAAACCCGTGGAAACTTATACCCGGCTGATGAAAAAGTTTGCCCATTTGAGTCAGGCAGATCTTGGGATTCTCCAGGATGATATTGATTATGAATACTGCGTGCTTGGCGGCTTGAGTGTATTGGAATCGGAATGTCGGCTTGCCTTGTCCGATGAAGATTAAAGGAGACGCGACAATGAGTGAAGTCAGATTTCATGGCAGAGGAGGCCAGGGTGTTGTTACCACCTCAAAAATTCTTGCCAATGCCTTTGTTCGAACCGGACAATTTGGCGCAAGTTTTCCTATGTTCGGATTTGAGAGAAGAGGTGCTCCTGTAACAGCATTTGCCAGGTTTTCTTCCTCGCCTGTCAGGGAAAAAACGCAAATTTATAATCCGGATATTCTGGTCATTCTGGATCCTTCCCAGAAAAATTCACCAGCCGTATTTGAAGGGTTGTTGCCCGGGGCAATGATGCTGCTTAACGATTCTGAACTTAAGGGTAATGTTTTCCACAAAAATTTAAGGAAACTTGCTATCATCGATGCCAGTAAAATTGCAGGAGAAGAGATCGGTGTGTCCATACCCAACACGGTTATTGTCGGAGCATTTGCAAAAATGTCCGGTCTTTTGCAAATTGAACCCTGTTGTGATGCTCTCCAGGATTTTTTTTCAGGTAAAAAATTAGCAGCCAATTTGATTTGTGTAGATAGAGGGTTTAAAGAAGTCAAAATATTTGATTTATAGGTGGTTTTTCTTATCAAGGGTCGATGAAGGGATAACTTTTTAATCGCAAAAGGAGTTGTTATGCCTAGATGGGGAATGGTGATAGATGTAAAAAGGTGTATCGCTTGTTGGGGCTGCACCATCGCATGTAAAGAGGAGCATTTTCTTCCCCCCGGGGTGTTCTGGAACAGGATTTTGATTGGAGAGACTGGTAAATTTCCATCTTCTCGTAAATTGATTTATCCGATTCTATGTAATCATTGTTCCGATGCTGCCTGTGTGGAGGCCTGCCCCACGGGAGCCACCTATGTGAGAGTGGATGGTATTGTGGCTGTGGACGATAAAAAATGTGTGGGTTGTCGGGCCTGTCTTGTCAGTTGTCCCTACCAGCAGCGAACCTATTACGATCAAACGGTTAAAGACAGAGAATATTTCCCCGGCCAGGGTAAAACCGCAATGGAGTTGATTGGTGAAAAGCTTTATCCCTTTAAACTAGGAACCGTTATTAAGTGTAATTTTTGTATGGAAAGACTTGAAGAAGGCATGAAAAAAGGACTTGTCCCGGGTAGGGATGAGGATGCTTCTCCTGCTTGTGTTAATATCTGTCCGGTGAATGCGAGGATCTTCGGTGATTTGGATGATCCCGACAGTGTTGTAAGTCGTCTGATCATGGAAAAAAAAGGGAAACAGCTTAAAAAAGAATTTGGTACCGAGCCTGCTGTCTATTACATCGATTAAGAATCAGGGGGAAAAATGACCTATAAAACAGATGAAATTTGGGAAGATAAATGGGTAAATACCACCTGTGGAGTGTGTTATTGCGGTTGTGGTGCCAAGGTTCGCGTGGTCAATGGTGTGCCTGTGAAAATTGAGGGTATTAAAGAAAGCACCATGGGAGGAGATGGAGCAGGTCTTTGCGGTAAAGGCGCTGCAGGATTAATGTATTACCATGATCCTAATCGCATTAAAAAACCTTTGCGAAGAACTAACCCTGAAAAAGGAATAGGGGTGGACCCCATGTGGAAGGAGATAGAATGGGAAGAAGCTCTTGAAGAAATTTCCACCCGGATGAAAAAAATCATGGAAGATGATCCAAATAAGATTCTTTTTACCAACCAGACCATGAGAGCAAGTGACGGTCCCCATAACCATGCTTATTTTTATGCCCAGGCATTCGGGGTGAAAAATAATGGTAATTTTATTATCGGTGGCGGCAGTCTTCATTGCGGAAATGCCGCCCATATGTTGGGGGGACTCATCCACGGAGCATGGTCCATAGCCCCTGATTGGCGGTATACAAAATATGTTCTTAAATGGGGCTCCAGTAAGGGGACAGGATCCGGGCATTCGGCCATGACCAATGCAAGACTTCGTGCAGATGCCATAAGAAGGGGCACAAGGGAAGTTGTTTTTGATCCCATGGGTAACTTTGCCGGGGGTAAGGCCACTGAATGGGTGCCCATTTTGCCGGGAACAGACACGGCGGTAGGGCTTGCAATCGCCAACTATATTCTCAACACCCGGGGTGAAATTGATGAACTCTATCTGAAAGCCAAAACAAATTTTGTATATCTTATCCGGGAAGACGGTACTTTTATTCGCCATGAAAAAAGCAATAAACCCCTGGTGTTTGACGGCAAGGAAGGTAAAATTAAAGAGTTTGATGATAACTCCATTGCCCACGAGGATTTTTCTCTCTATGGAGAATATGAATACAAAGGGGAAAAAGTTCGTCCCTGTTTTGAAGCCTTAAAGCAACATTTGAAACAATTTACCCCCCAATGGGCATCCCAGATTTCAACGGTTCCCGTGGGCACCATTCTTAAGGTGGCCAAAGATTGGGTGGATAATGCCCAGATCGGTTCCACCATCACAATTGAAGGGCAGAGTTTTCCCTATAGACCTGTAGCTTCGGTTACTTTTCGTGGTTCCCAGGGACATTCCAATGGTATTCACCAGGTGGCGGCAATCGATCTTATGAGTCAGCTGGTGGGGGCCGAAGATGTTCCCGGGGGTACCATGGGATGGCCTTCCAAACGACGAAAATATCCAGGGGGACAATATGAGCGGATGCCGAGAATCGGCGAGGACGGTGTCCTGATTCCGGCTGTTTTTTATTCCCATGATCCCTGGCCGGTCCATATTCCCAGTGTGCCCTGCGATAATAATGGTTGTGTGGATTTTTGGACCCATTGCACCCTTTCCCATATCCCCTATGTAAAAGAGCGTGATTATATCCATGAAAAATTTGGCATGGGAGCCAAGCCGGAAATGATCTTCGGGATTGCAGCCAACTTTATTATCAGCCAGTCCGACTGGGATGTGGCAGTGGAAAATTTTAAAGATTGTTTTGTGGTTCAGATGGATCTTTGGGTCAATGAGACGGACCAGGCCATTGGTGATATTATTCTGCCCGATGTTTCCTATCTTGAAAAAGATTGCTGGTCTTCGGAAATTGATGCTTTCTTTTTTTCCGGGTCTCCTTCCAACGAAGACTGGTTTGTGCACCTACAGCAACCTGTGGCTGAGCCCATTGGCGAATCCAGGTTCTTCATGGATGTTTATATTGACGTGGCCCAGCGTGTGGGGGTTTTAGATAAATTTAATGAAAGCCTGAACAACTATTATGGGGTTACCGATGAAGCCCTTAAGATCAAACCGGGAGAGGTCCTGAACTGGAAGCAGATCGGTGAAAGATATATGCGCTGGGTTTATGGAGATGACAAGGAAAAGGTGGAAAAACAGGGGTATGCAACCTGGCATAAACCCATCGAAGACGTTTATTGGCGGTGGAATACCCAAAGCAGATGTCCGGTTTATATGGAATTTTTGCTCCATGATAGAAGGGCGGTTGAAAAAATCATAGAAGATACCGGTTTTGAGCTGGAAATGGAATTGGACCAGTATACTCCCATGCCCGACTGGTTTGTGCCAACTTCCCATAAAGAGCTGGATTCTGAGTATGACTTGCTGGCTTTTTCATACCGGGATATTCTCCATACAAATAATACCACCTTTCAAAACCCCTACGTGGATGAAGTGTCCAAGATGTGTCCCTATACATTCACCATCACTTTGAACAGGGCACTGGCAGACGAAAGGGGGCTTGCCGATGGAGATATCATCTGGCTGGAAAATAGGTATGGTGTAAAGGAAAATGGCATTGTCAAGACCATGGAGGCTCAAAGTCCAAGAGTTGTAGGTATTTCAGGGCAAGGGGGGCTCTGGGCCGACGGCCGCCCCATTGCCAGGGGTAAGGGATCAAATTTTTGTAAATTGCTTCCCTCTTATTTGAGACATTATGATCCCATCACCGGCAATATTGAAACTGCCGTTGCAGTGAAAATTTATAAAGACCAGGGGAGGTAAACTAGGATGAAAGATAAAATTGATGATCTTGAAAAAAATATGTTTCCCTCCGACGGTACCGGGTTAAAACCCTATGAATGGATGGTGCGTCCAACTGCTCAAACCCAGTGGATCGATGATAAGGGTCTCTTTTTGTGGCTGGCTTTTTTTTCTTCTGAAATTGGTGCTGGCCTTTATTTTATGTCTCTTTTTCATGAATACCGTCCTGGTATTATTTTGGGCTGGCTTATCACCCTGATTCTCGGCGGTACTATCCATGTTTTGTATCTTGGTAATCCTTTCAGGGCCTGGCGGATGATAATGAAACCAAACACTTCGGAATTGTCCAGAGGAGTCTGGATCATCGGTATTTTTGCCCTGTTGGGATTTTTCCAGATGACCAGCCAGGGTGGGTTTAATATCGTGTTTAATTTTATCATGGGAATTTTATGTCTGTTGATCATTTCCCATGGGTTTGTCACCATGAATGTGATAAGAGCCCTTCCTGCATGGAGTTCCACCATGGTGCTGCCCCTTTCTCTGATTTCAGGAATCTGGGTTGGCAGCCAATTGTTGCAGATGATGTTTGTAATGGGGGGGAGCGGGGTGTTAGCTTCCGGTATGGAAGTCTGGGCCAAAGTGTTTTTTCTGATCTATCTGATCTGTGTCCTGCTTTATGTATGGGGAACTTATCATGCTGATAAAATTGCCAAAGAGTCCATTGTGATACAACTTAAAGGAAAATTGTCCCAAATTTTTTATATCGGAGTCGGGGGGGTTGGTCTTGTAATTCCCGCATTGTTGATTTTGATCATGTGGGAAGGAAACATTAACGGATTCTTGCTTTTTTTAAGGTTGATAGCTGTGCTGGTCGGGGATCTGGCCCTGCGTTACACCATCATGAAAAGTGCTGTGTATAAACCATTGTTTTAACAATTGAAGAAATGTCTTGTTTAGAGCATCAAATTTTCTGCTGATAAAGTGATTTATACTAAAAAAATTGACTCTTGTTAAAAAAAATGTCAAAAATGAGTTTTTGTAAAAATAGGATGTTATATGGTTGATAATAAAAAAGATAAGCGTTCAGATAAAAAATATAATCCCCAGGCCAAGGTGAAATTTGAGGTCTATGGAGAGGAAATGATCGAAAAAGAGGTCAAGTCCTCGGGCAATAGCGGAAGGATCTATCTTCCTCCTAACTGGGTTGGGCACACGGTGAAAATCATAAAAATAGAATAAGAATGGAGAGTCTTGTGGAAGAAAGTGTCAGCATAAGGGAAATCAGGTTGGAAGATACACAAGCCATTCAGGATATACGAATTGCCATTTCCGATGAAGATGCCGTGGTTGATTTCCAAAAATTGGTTGAACAGCATGTTTCGATCGCTGGAGGTAAAACAAGTCTTCTAGCCGAAGTTGACGGCCAGGTGGTAGCATATATGCTGTCCACCACCCTCTACGCGGGTTTTGGTATTGGGAAAAGTGCATGGATTGTATCCTTTGGTGTCCATCCCGATTATATGGGAAAGGGTCTTGGTATTAAGCTTGCCGACAGGATCTTTGCTATCTATAAGGAAGACGGGGTGAAATCAATCTATTCCTCGGTGGTCTGGGATTCCATTGATCTGCTTTCCTTTTTCAAAAAACTCGGGTTTAAGCGCAGCGAGTTTATTAATCTGAAAAAAGATCTTTGATTTTATATGGATGTTCTTTGCTGTAAACAGCGAGGCGTATCCGGTCGAATTGCCCCAATGGGTAAAAAAAATGCACCTGATGAATAGGTGCATTTTAAGTTTTATCTTCTAAATTCCCAGATATGCTTTTTTTATATCCTCGTTGGTTCGCAGGTTTTCGCCGGTATCGGTCATGGTGATCACCCCGTTTTCCATGACATACCCCCGGTGGGCTGCCTTGAGAGCGAGATTGGCATTTTGTTCCACAATAAATATGGTCGTGTTATGTTCCTCATTAATCTTTTTAATAATACTAAAGATCTGCTTTATAATAATGGGAGCAAGGCCCAGGGAGGGTTCATCCAAGAGTAGCATCTTTGGCCGACACATAAGTGCCCTTGAAATGGCCAACATCTGCTGTTCACCACCGCTCAGGGTTCCTCCGGTCTGGTTACACCTGCTGGCAAGGATGGGGAAAAGATCATATACGTAATCCAGATCTGATTTGATTTGAGCAGTATCCTTGCGTAGGAATGCACCCATATCCAGGTTTTCCGCCACAGTAAGGTAGGGGAAAATTCTGCGACCTTCCGGGACCTGGCAGATACCCATTTTAACAATTTTATCCGGGGGCAGGTGGGTAATATCGCGGCCTTCAAATTCGATACTGCCTCTTTTGGCAGGGACCACTCCCGAGGTGGTCATCAGGGTGGTTGATTTTCCTGCTCCGTTGGCACCGATCAAGGAGATGACTTCTCCTTTGGACACCTCAATGCTGATTCCTTTCAGGGCATGGATATTTCCATAATAGGTATGTATATCTTTTAATTTAAGCATCTTCAGATTCATCTCCCAGATAGGCTTTGATGACTTCCGGATTGGATTTTACTTCTTCCGGATTGCCCTGCGCAATTTTTTTACCGTAATCCACCACATGGATTTTGTCGGAAAGACTCATGACAAGTTTCATGTCATGTTCAATCAATAAGATGGAAAGATTCTCGTTGTCCCGCAGCCAGATGATCAGATCATCCAGTTCTTTTGTTTCCTGGGGATTCATGCCGGCTGCCGGTTCATCCAGTAAGAGGAGAAAGGGATCGGTGGCAAGGGCCCGGGCAATTTCAAGACGGCGTTGGGCACCATAGGGTAAATTTTTTGCCATCTCATTGACATATTGTTCCAGACCAATTTTTTCAAGGATTTCATAACTGTCATAGATTGCTTTTTTTTCTTCATTTTTTTGGGCATGGGTGTGAAACAATGCTCCAAAAATTCCTGCCTTCATTCTACAATGCCGCCCGATCATTACATTTTCCAGCACGGTCATGCCTTGGAAGAGACGGATATTCTGGAATGTTCTGGCAAGTCCTTTTTGCGTGACCTGATTGGGCTTGAGGCCTTTCAGACTCTGGGAGGATTTGCCGGGAGGTGTGATGGTTACATCTCCCGTCGTGGGTTCGTAAATACCTGTGATACAATTGAAAAATGTAGTTTTCCCGGCCCCATTGGGGCCTATGAGTGCTGCTATCTGTCCTTGTTCAATGGTAATATTAACATTATTCAGGGCCTTAAGCCCCCCGAAGATCATGGTGAGATTTTCTACATTGAGTATCGGTTCCATTAATTTATTCTTCTACTTTTTTAAATTTATATATTTTTCGGACGCCTTTAATCAGTCCTTCGGGTTTGAATACCATGACAATGACCTGCAGGGCGCCAAATACCAGCATTCTGTATTCGGCCACCGCCCGCAGGTATTCAGGGAGCAAAATGAGTACAAAGGCCCCTGCTATAACGCCGATGGCAGATCCCATTCCGCCGATTACCACCACGGACAAGATGGTGATGGACTCCCATATTGTAAAGGACATGGGGTTGATGTAGGAGGTCTTGGCCGCAAAGACCACACCACCAATGCTTGCCCAGGTGGCTCCCAGGGCAAAGGCTGTCAATTTGGTTTTTACTTTGCTGATGCCCATGGCCTGGCAGGCAATTTCATCATCCCGCAGAGCGATCCAGGCACGTCCTATTCTGGAATCTTCCAATCGGGCCACAAAAAAAATGGTCATAAGTACAAGTGCTATAACTATAAAATAGATATAGATAACTGTATTATGCTGATTCAGGTCGATATTAAATAAACTTGGTGGCGGAATATTGGCGATTCCCCGGGGGCCATTGGAAAAACTATCCCAGTTTTCCATTATTATCCGGATAATTTCACCAAAACCCAGGGTGACAATGGCCAGGTAATCCCCTCTTAATCGAAGTACCGGATATCCCAGAAGGGTGCCGAATAAAAATCCTAAAACTGCTGAAATGGGTAGTGCCAACCAAAAACTGACTCCGAAATGTAAATTCAAGAGGGCATAGGCATAGGCTCCCACGCAGTAAAAAGCCACGTATCCCAGATCTAAAAGACCTGCAAGTCCGACAACGATGTTCAAGCCCAATCCCAGCATTACATATACCAGGGCCGATATCATGATGCTGGTATGATACATGGGGAAAATAAAGGGATAGACCAGAAAAAAGATGGCAAGGACTATTAGAAATGGTATTTTGAACCGGGCGTTTTGGAGGAGTTTGTGAACCAGGGGAATATCATCGGAAGTCTCTGTTTTTTGTTTGTTTTCTTTTAGTTGTAAAAAATAGTTCCAGGTCAGAGCCGCAAAAAAAGTGCCGATACCGATCCAGAAAAGATAATTCCACCTGAAAATGACAATGTTTTTTATGGTATTTACTTTGATGACCATGATGGGGAAGGTCAGTACCATGAACCATAGAGCAATGAAAAATGCCTGTTTGATCTCTTTTTTTGTAACCATAATCTTCTTTTTCTTAATAATTTAAGATTAAACTTTTTGGGTCTCGTGTTTACCAAGTATGCCTGATGGTCTGAAGATTAGAATAATAACGAGAATACTGAAGGCAAACACATCTTCATACTCGCTCCAAAAATAGCCGGTAAAAAAGCTTTCTGAAATTCCCAGGACAAGGCTGCCAAGTACCGCTCCTGGAACCGAACCAATCCCGCCCAGTACTGCTGCGATAAATGCCTTGAGTCCGGCAAGAAAGCCTATGAAAAAGTTTATCTGTCCCACGTGGCAGGCGATCAATACCCCGCCGATGGCAGCTGTGGCCGATCCCACCACAAAGGTGGTTGAGATTACCTGGTTGACATTGATACCTAAAAGCGCTGCCATGACTTTGTCCTGGGCCGTGGCTCGCATGGCCTTGCCTATGGTGGTAAATTTGATAAGTATTCCTAGAAGGATCATGACGATGATAGTTACGATGATAATGCTTAATTCAACGGAGGTGATAATATGTGCATAGGGTTCCCAGAATAAAAAATCGGGAATCAGACTTTTAAAGGGTAGAAATTCCGGGGTCTGGGCAAGCATGACATAGTTTTGAAGGAATAGACTCATTCCGATGGCAGAAATCAGGGCCGATAGTCTGGGGGCATTTCTCAGGGGTTTATATGCTATTTTTTCAACGGTAAAGCCATAGGCACAAGAATATACTATGGCAAAAACAACGGCAAGAATTGCAATTACAGCAGAGTTCCATCCCCAAAGACCCATCACGCTGGCAACAATAAGGGCTGTCATGGCACCAATCATATAGATTTCGCCATGGGCAAAGTTGATTAACTGGATAATTCCGTATACCATTGTGTATCCAAGGGCGATCAGGGCATAGATGCTGCCCCTTGTGATTCCTCCTAAAAGCAGTTCCAGAAAATAGACGGGGTCGGAAATTACTTCTCTTGTACCCCAAAAGCCTAAAACCCCGGTGAAGATCAAACCTAAAGTTATATTAATCCAGCGCATATTAATTAATTTCAACTCCTATACTTTTATATGAAAGAATCAATATACTTATCGAATTTTCTCATATTTTGTTGTGGGCAAGCCGATGGAACTTTCTTGGCGGCCCATGGCCGTTATTAAGCTAAAATAGATCTGATATTTGTAAAAACAGGAACTTGAATTTCAAGAATTATGCTCCTGTTTTATATAATATCAGCGATTAATTAACCTGCTTATATTGTCCATTGATGACTTTGTAGACAGAAAAACCTGCGCCTACAACGTCTCCGTTTTTATCAAAACCAATGGTTCCCAGAGGAGACTTAATTTTATTTATATGCATGGCCGCCTCCATCTTGTTTGTGTCAACGGCTCCGGCTGTCTCTGCTGCCTTGGTAAGGGCCTGGACGCAGGTATAAGCGTTAAAAAAGAATGTTCCGGGTTTTTCGCCATATTTTTTTATATGTTTGGCGGCAATTTTTTGATAAAGGGGATTGGAGGATGTATCGTTGGGACCTGTTGCATATACGCCCTCTGCATATTTGCCGGCCAATGTGGTGAAGTTGGCACCGATGATACCGTCACCGCCAAAGAAAGTGGTTTTAACCCGTTTCTTTTTCAGTAATCCAACAATTTTAGAAGCATCAGAGTGATATCCCCCCCACATGGTGAGATCGGCTTTTGATCTTTTTATTTTTTGAACTATTGCGCTAAAATCAACGGCACCTGTGGTAACTCCTTCAAACAATACGACTTCGACTCCTCCCAGTTTTTTAAAAGCTGCCCTTGCAAGGTCCATCTGGCCTTTTCCATAATCTCCTTTGTCGTGGATCAAGGCAACTTTTTTTGCCTTGAGTTCATTTTTAGCAAAGTTGGTCATGAGGGTCGCCTGGGCACCATCATAGGCAATGGTTCTAAAAAAATTGGGGTGTTCGCCATCCAATGTCAGGGAATCATTGGTGGAGGCAGGAGATACAACTAGAAGATTGGCATCTTTATAGATTTTATTTGCCGCAATGGTGCATCCTGAGCAGACATGGCCGACAATCATCTGGGCTCCGTCGGAAACCAGCTTGGTTGCCATGTTGACAGCGATTTCAGGTTTGCACACATCATCACCGATCAGCAGTTCGATTTTTTTGCCTAGAACACCGCCCTTGGCATTGATATCTTCAATTGCAATTTCAACCCCTCTTACAGACGAAATCCCATAGGGTGCTAAATCGCCGGAAATAACCCCGGCGACACCAAGTTTGACTGTATCACCGGCGAAACTGGGTATGGCAAATATAGCCATCGATAGTGTAGCAACTGCCAACGCTTTGAAAATAGATTTCATCTTTTTCTCCCCTTGGTTTAGGTTAACTTCTAGTGCAGCATAATTGCAGTTTCTATTATGAGTAATGCAAACTATAGAGAAGAAGGATACTTCCAGTCAAGCAAAAAAAAGTCTTTGCTTATAAAAAAATAAATAATATTTGTTACGCCCATTAAAAAATGGGGCAATACCATCTAATTTTTTTTTAGTTGTAAGGTATGTAACCGACAGGGTGGAGCTGCGTGGCAATCTGTTTTTTGCAAAATATCGAAGTTTTTCCAAACAAATCATGATAATCTTATATTGCAGCCTTAGCCGGATAAAAAAGTTGTTCTTGATTTGGATTTCATTGTCAAACTATAAAAAAAAATGCAAGATATATAGAATCAGCAACTTCTCAATAAATGTGGGGAAATCTTAAATAAAATCTAGACATTGGCCTTTTTTTATACTATACTCAGTGCATGAAAACCATAGGCCAAATCCTCAAAATGTCTAAAGAAGAAGTATCTCCAATTGTTTCAGAGTT
>JAAELK010000434.1 GCA_024226935.1 Desulfobacteraceae bacterium | reverse complement strand
GAAACTAAAGGTCGTGGGAAGCTTGGCGGGCAGCCAGGAAAAATTTGTGTTCCCATCAAAGATATTTGGGTCTTTCCTCTTGATAAAAAGTTTAGAGTTTTGCTTAAATCAACTCATGAATGACTAACCCGAATATTTACGATCTTTTTAATTGCGTTATTATCCCTTTTGGGAGATAATGAAAAATCCACAAAATTGATAAATTCTTAATATCAACTATCGATTATAAGCTGTTAATGGCATCTTTGATACTTATTTCAAAGGAGAGAATATGTCCATCAAATTCAAATTGGGATTTTTTATCACAGGTCTTTCACTTATCATCTGCATCATGTTTATTGGGACATTTTATACAACCCAGTCCCAAAAATCCGATGGCCTGGTGATTAATCTTGCAGGCCGTCAAAGAATGCTCAGCCAGAAAATGTCCAAGGAATTATTTTTATTTGTCGCTGAAAACAGAAACGAAAAGATGGGAACGGCTGTTAAAAATACAATGAGAGTTTTTGACATGACTTTAAATGCATTAATCAACTCTGGAGATGCACCATTATCTCTCAACCCCGAGGATACAAGCTATGGATCATGTCCCAAACCAACTGAACCTACTGCTTCACAACTCATAAAAGTAGAAAAAATCTGGAAAGTTTTTTCGGAACATATGAATATTGTTTTATCAAATACCAAAGATAGCAAAGCAAGCTTAAACTATATACAAAATCATAATCTCACCCTTTTAAAAGAAATGAATACCGCCGTCGGTATGCTGCAAGCCCTTGCCGAAAAAAAAGTAACACAACTGATTTTTTTTCAAACCCTATGTATTTTTGCCGGTATTCTACTCATGGTCATAAGTTTTTTAGGACTGATTTCATTGTTCAGACGACTTAACACCACCATATCAATAACCAAGGGTTTAGCTGAAGGCAATATGACAATCAGGGCCAAAATTAAACGTAACGATGAAATCAGCCAGGTTAGACTGGCTTCCAATAAGTTGGCCAAATACCTGGATGATATGCTGACCCAGGTACATGGCAGTTCTTCTACCATCGATAAATCCACCGGATTGCTGGAAAAACTTTCAAAGGATCTGTTTTCTTCTGCCCAGAATATGTCAGACCACAGCAATACAGTTGCTACAGCGGCTGAAGAGATGAATACCAACATGTCAAGTATTGCGGCAGCTTCCGAAGAGACAACCACCAATATCGGTATGGTAGCGGCTGCCGCTGAAGAGATGTCATCCACAATTTCAGAAATTGCTTCCAATGCCGACAAAGCTCAGACTATTTCAAAGGAAGCCGTTGTAGAAGCCCAGACAGCCAATGAAAAGGTTCAAGACCTTGAAAAAACTGCTGCAACCATCAGTAAAGTCACTGAAACCATCAATAGTATCGCTGACCAGACAAATCTTCTGGCACTCAATGCAACCATTGAAGCCGCACGGGCTGGAGAAGCAGGTAAGGGATTTGCGGTTGTGGCCAATGAAATCAAAGACCTGGCAAACCAAACCGCCGAAGCAACCAAAGAAATAACAGAACAAATTGATGGCATTCAAAATTCCAGTAAACAGACAATAAATGTAATCAGTTCCATAACCTCCACCATTAATAATATCAACGAAATAGTAACAACTATATCATCTGCTATCTCCGAGCAGGCCCAGGCGACAACTGAAGTCTCCACAAATATTAACCAGGCGGCAGCAGGCATAAAAGAAGTCAATGAAAATATAGCCCAGGCATCTACAGTGAATAGTGAAGTTACCAAAGACATTACAAATATCCACGCTCAATCAGATGAAGTTACCATCCACAGTCAGGATGTTCGCGAAATTGGTAAAGAAATGCTTGTCAATGCACAATCTTTATACAAGATTGTTCAGCAATTTACGATTAATCCTGGAACCTTTGACATTGGAGCGGTCAAACTGGCTCATTTTAACTGGAAACTCAAATTATCGGCTGTCCTTGCAGGAATTCAACAGATGAATCCTGAGGATGTACCGGATCACCACACCTGTGAATTCGGCAAATGGTTTGACAATGTTTCCGATGAACTCAAACAGCACCCAGCTTATGAAAAAATCGAAATACACCATGAAGCCATTCATAAAATAATCGGCGAAGTAATTGGCCTCAATAATCAAAATAATCAGACTGCTGCTAAAGAAAAGATAAGTGAGTTTGAAAAAATCCGCAAAAAACTCTTTGCCGCATTGGATGAAATTTATATTGCAGAATAGTTAAAATATTTTTTTGCCGGATAAAACTTAAAAGTTCCGAACGTGGTCTTGGAACCTACAGTATCAAACGTGTAAATAAAAAACACCTTAAACCCTGCGCCACCTATACCTTTTGAGTACTATTAAATGAAGACCTGCATTCCCAAATACATCAAGGAAAAACAGCAAGGCGGATTGTTGAAGAAAATCAAACAATCCTCGGCTCTTTTGACCTCTTGTTCTTTGTGTCCAAGACAGTGCAATAAGGATAGGACAAGAAAAGAAAAAGGGTATTGTTCAACGGGAAAAAAGGCCGTTGTAGCAAGTTTTTCAGCTCATTTTGGGAAAGAACCGCAACTGGTTGGAGATAAAGGCTCAGGAACTATTTTTTTTTCCCATTGCAACCTGAAATGTATTTTTTGCCAAAATTATGACATCAGTGTTGCCGGGAGGGGCCGGAAGGTCGATGATGGAAATTTGGCATCTATTATGCTGGATTTACAAAAAACAGGATGTCACAATATAAACCTTGTCACCCCCACCCATGTGGTTCCGCAGATTTTAAAGGCATTGGATATAGCAATCGATTACGGATTGAATATCCCCCTGGTTTACAATTGCTCCGGGTATGAAAGCATTGACACCCTGGATATATTAAAAAATATCATTGATATTTACATGCCTGACTTTAAATTTTGGGAACCTGAACTTTCCCAAAGATACTGTCATGCCCGGGATTATCCCAAGATAGCCAAGAAAGCGATCAAAAAGATGTATGATCAGGTGGGGGACCTAAAAGTGGATAAGGCAGGCATTGCCTGTTCAGGGCTTATAGTCAGACACCTTGTTATGCCTGGGAACCTGGATGGAACCCATCATATTTTAAAATTCCTGAAAGAAAAGATATCCCCCCATACCCATGTTAATCTAATGTCCCAATACCACCCCATGGGCGATGCCGACAAAATTAAAGAACTTTCAAATCCATTAACACACAAAGAATTTAGAAAAGCCTTGCACCTGGCTAAAAAATTCAATCTGAAAATTATCCGGTAACTTCAAAAACATTGTTCAATACTTGTTAAAACCTGGGCCGGGGAATTTGTCCCACAATCGATCCTTATATCACAAAATTTATCATACAAAGGAGTTCTTTCCCTATAAAGATCATCAATCCCCGTTCCAGGATCTATGGCAACCCCCCTTTCAATCACATCACAAAGCCTTGTTATCAAAATATCCAGGTCCACAAAAAGATAGACAATGGTCGCCATTTTGGCAAGGTGGGCCATGGCTTTTTCCCTATAAATTACACTGCCGCCCGTGGCAATGACATGCTTAGAACAGCGAAGGCTGAGCAAGTGGGATTCCTCAATTTCAAGAAAGCGTTCCAGACCCTTTTGTGAAATAATCCCGGCAAGGCCCGATTGCTCTTTTGTCTGGATTAAAATATCGGTATCTATAAACTCGAATCCTAATTTTTTTGCCAATAGTACCCCCACAGTACTCTTACCCACGGCAGGCATGCCTATCAAAGCGATATTATTTTTAACTTTCATAATTTTATCCTAAATTTTTGAATCTATTCATTTTTACCCCCAGAATACCATAAAAAAATTTAGATACTATCCTTTAAGATTGATCACAAACAAAAACATTATTCATATACAAGAACATTGCATCAAAACAACCGTTATAGAAAAGTAAGGCAAGATCAAAAATATAGTAATATAAAAGAACATGGTGAATTACTTAAAATAGGTGTACAATATCGTCTATAATACCTGACGATGCCTTTATATGAAATGTGAATAGCTAAGACGGGGAGAAAATGCATGACAAGACTCAAAGATCTTAAGTTAAGCGTCAAATTGATTGGAGGTGGCTTGGTTGCGGTTTTAGTGCCCATGCTGATTGTCGGGATTATTTCTATTAAGACTGCATCAAATGCCCTTGTCCTGGGAGGAAAAGCTTCAGCATCCCAGGTGGCCAAGGATCTTTCTATAATAACACAACTGTTTTTGGAACAAGAACTTAAATTTGCCGGAGAAGTGGCAAAGAGTCCATTGTTGCTGGATACCATAAATGCGATAGCAGCGGATGGGATGGAAAATTCCACAAAGATCATCCAAAAACTGGACAACTATCTCGGGGATCTGCATGGTAAGCTTGGAGATCGTTATGAGTTATTTTTTATGTCAGACAGCCGGGGTGCTGCCCTTGCCGACAGCCAGGGGGGAAAATTTAAAAATATGGATGTTTCCGTGGGGGGGCGGGATTATTTTAAGGCTGGCGAGGCCGGCAAAAGTATTATCGGTGTCCCGGTGAAATCAAAGGCCAGCGGGCTGCCGGTAGTGGTTCTTTCTGTACCCGTCAAGACCAGGGCCGGCAAATTTGCAGGAGTCCTTGGAGTAGTACTTAAACTGGATTGGCTTTCCGATCAGATGAGCTTGATTAAAATTGGTAAAACCGGCTACCCTTTCATGATCGATAAAGAAGGCATAATAATTTCCCATCCCAAAAGTGAGTATATTTTTACTTTGGATTTAAAAACGGTTAAGGGGATGGAAACCATAACCAAAAGGATGATGGCCCAGGAGTCAGATGCCGAGGCATATCTTTTCAAGGGGACCCAAAAAATAGCAGGATTTGCTGCAGTCCCCTTAACCGGTTGGAGTATTGCGGTCACACAAGATAAAGATGAGTTCATGGGTGCCGTGAATCAAATGATAAAATATAATATCATTGTCGGGATCATTGTTCTGGTTATTGTGGGGCTATTGATTTTTGTGGTTGCTTTGCAGATTATCCGGCCCATCAATGATGCCGTGGAAG
>JAAELK010000433.1 GCA_024226935.1 Desulfobacteraceae bacterium | reverse complement strand
ATTGCATTTTTTTATGATTTTATGTGTTGCCTTAAAAATAATTTTATGCCACTGTTTGTTATTAAATGGAGTTCTTCTTGTCTTTTTACTTTAGACACCTTCCAATTGCGCATAACTTTTGCTCTGACCGCGGGGTTCATTTAAATAATTTATTGCCCATCCTCATTTTTAAGTGGTGGAACAATTTGTTGTCTTTTTCATATCTTGCCCACGTATTCTATTTCGTACTGGTCCATAGTTTTTTTGAAAAGAATGTATTATGCCGGTGGCAATATCGTAGCAAACATCTTTTTTATCGATTTTGCGATGCCCAACGAGAATGAATCCGGCCAACCTGTTTTCAGAAAAATATCCCAGGGAAAGACCGGGGTCAAAACTTCTGGTGATCATCATTTTTTCCAGTCGTTCCATGGGCATTTGTATTTTGATCTCATATTCAGAAAAAGCATCTTCAAAGGCCGAATGAATCTCAGACAATGGTGTTTTTGTTAAATTTCTTATATGCATAGTTCACACAGGTGCTTGATCTGTTTAAAAGATTTTTCATATTGCCGGTTGGATGCCCCGGGATTGAACCATACGGCATCCATGCCGGTTTGAAGTGCCGGTGTAATGTCTTTATCAATGGTGTCACCTATCATTATGATTTGATTGGGGATAAGTTCTAATTGTTTGGCTATGGCACGATAAAATTCAGGAGATCCCTTTGATAGGCCAAGGTTGGCTTTACAAAAATAACCCGAAATATATTGGGCAAGCCCGACACGTTCAAAGGCCAATTCAATCTCTTTTTCTGAGGAATCTGCGGCATTTGTGGCAATGTATATCGGGCTATGTCGGGAGATTGAAGCAAGAGTTTTTTTTGCACCTGTTACGGCCTCAACTTTCTTCCAATTACACATTTTTCCCCGGGCATGGGAAAAATCGATCATCAGTGTGTCGCCCCAATCAAAAAGGTAAGTTTTAGTTATTCTGTCTTTTTGTATGTTCATTTTGTAACCATTGGCCGTATAGGCTTTAACCATTGTTTTGTAAGTAGCAACAGCTTTTGTGAAACCATATTTTTTATTTAAGCATACTCAATTACCCAGCTTAAATCATAACGGGGCAGGTCAGAAACCCCATCAAAACCGCGTTCCTTTGGTGAAAGGATTGCAAAATGTCCATGCTTATTAAGAGCTTTACACCCAGTTTCCCAGTTTGCGCACCAAATACCAAGTGCCACCGCGGCATAATATCTTGATGTTGTTGCAGCGAAAAAATCAAATCGTATTGGTTTGTCCTGGTCTTCAATTTGATCTGTCACAGCCACACATCGGGTTGTCTGGCTGTTATAAGAAGAAGGAGACCACTGGCAGACTTCATAGCAACGCCCATAATTGCTATATGGTTCGGACTTGGTATCCAGTGGAATTTTAAACAAAGGATCAGAAAAAAAAAGTTGTGATAAGGGCAACCGCCTGTGTTGAAGCTTTTGCATTAAACGAATGAATAGTGGTTTGAACATGGATTCATAGCCAATGGCGCAGACACAAATCACATGATCCTTGATTGGATCTATTCTGTTGCCAAGGTGTTCAATGATACTTTTTTGATCAGCTCCAGGGCCTATCCAGCAAGTGGCCAGTCCCATTTTAGTGGCATGGTTCACTATTTTTTGTAAACTACGCCCCACATCAATAATGGATAGTCGATTATATTCATGGGGTGCGATTGCAACGAGAAATTGGCTTGCACCAACAACGGGCCAAACCGTTAACGGCGCACAGATATATTCGAACCGGACTGGTTTTTGTCCAAGGAGCTGGTTTTGCTGACTGTGAAACTGAACAGCTTCCATTAATTTTGCATGGTGCTCCGAAGTTAAATTTTGTGATTGAAAGGAACGGCAGGAATGGCGATCCCTCATCAGGTCAAATGCATCCATGTCGGTTTTACTGGCTGGAATACCTTCAGCAGGATGCCATCCATATTTGACAATGAGAACGTTGCCGACAAGGGCAATGCCTAAGAATGCTGCAATTCCAAGGGGCATCCAAAACAAAAGTACCGGCCAATATCCGATCAACCAGCCGGCTCCTGCAATCATTACCATAATTAATACCCATATTGCGTGGATGATATATTGTAGCCAGCCACTATATTGAAGTCGAACTTTGAGCTTCCATAAAGGGGAATTTTCAAAAGATTTTTGTATTTCAAGTGTCATATTAAAACCTTTAGTATGTCTTAGATGGTACGGAAAGTGATTTTACTTTGAGACCATTTTTTAAGTACACATTGTTAAATTTTATTGGAAAATAAGTTGTTTTCGCAAAGGTCTCATTTTTATCCTCCTTGAACCTGATCGGTTTACAGACGCATTATCTCTTGTTCTATTTTTTGTATCGACATCTTTTCATTTTCGTTGACATCAATATTAAGAGTTTCAATGATGCTGAACATGATTTTTAATAATTTGAAATCAGAAAGGATGAATGCTTTGGTTACAGGAGAGAACATGATAGGCGGTGGGTTAAATAAATTTTCAATTTTTGAAATACCAATGAAAAAGATCCCCATATGAAATGAAAATTCAATAAACAATTCGGATTGCACAGCTATCTTTAAAAGGCATTGCCGCACTTTTGGTGTCAGGGTTTCTTTTGCGTATTTTTTATTGTTAGTATAAACTTCAAATTGAGTTTCAAAATCTTCATCATCTAAAAAGACTTTTTTTAACTTGCCGATTTTCTTCGCAAGATTTTTATCCGTTAAAAATATTGAATCCCCTTTGAGATAAGGAGCAAACGGATTTTTTGTTTTTATAACAATTGGGTCGTGATATTTTTCCCCAATGGGAACAATACCTAATAATCCTTTAAAGTATTTATAAGTAAAATTACTAGCAATGTTAGGCCTGTAGAAGCAGATCTCTGAAAATGCAATGGAATTTGCGTCATCTTCCAGAATAATATAATCATTGCTTGAAAATTGGGCATCTTCTGAATAAGAAGTGCATAATAAACTGGTATGGAATAATAATTTAGGAAGGCCAAGCTTAGGGCAGTACTTATACTTGTTGCATAAGTAGCCTAATCCCTTTGAAATGATTTTATTTTTATATTTTACCCGATAATTTTTTGTTAAAAGAAGATAAAATATGGTTCATCAGGATATCGCGTACTTCGCATCAACAGTAAGTATCGGTGCCTTTGAATTATAATGAAAATTTTAAGTCTTGAAATTAAGGAGTGGACATGACCATTTTCCTATTTTTTTGTATTAGCCGTACAAGAAT
>JAAELK010000432.1 GCA_024226935.1 Desulfobacteraceae bacterium | reverse complement strand
TCCACTGTTAGCATCCTCCTCTCCTCTGACAATCGATTTTCCCTCTTGAAATTCGTATTATCAGAAGTCTATTACAGGTGGGTCAATTTTGGGTTATAATTTCTTGCTTTAATGGGTCAATTTTAGGTTATCAAAACTAAAAGAAAAAGTATCGAGCAAAAAAATGAATGGTCCAAATACCGATGATATGAGTCAGGAAGAATTAGATATTTGGTCAGATATTAATAACCCAAATAATGATGCTGATATGGATGATTGGTCAGATACACACAATCCTAACAATGATAATTATATCGATGATTAAAAAAAACTTGCTAAAAAATAAAAATAATTTTAAGAACTTTATTCAGTTGTAGAATTTGAACACCGGAGAAATCTATACAGGCAGGCTGGCCATTACAGGAAATCATCAGCTATACCTGCCAAAAGAAATTCAAAAGATGCTGGAAGGTGCAGGGTCAATAAGAATACAACTGGTATAAAAAAATCATGACTCAACAGACAACCCAAATTACCATCTCCTCAATTATCCTTGATGAAGATATTTATCCGAGAAGGGGAATCGATCACAGGCGTGTCGGCATATTTGCTGAAAATATCAGGGATGGTATTAAGTTTGACCCCATTGAAGTTGCCCCCTGCCCTGACAAGCCTGATTGGTATCGTCTGCTGGATGGGGCTCACAGATGGAACGCTTACAAATCAACGGGGAAGGACAATGTAAAAGTTCTAATAAAGGAATTGAACGGGACTGATCCTCTTTTGTATGCTGCAAAAAAAGCAATTGGCCCGAGACAATTGACGGAAGATGAGGCAAGGGACACTGCAAGACGCGCGTATATCAGAAATTCAAGCCTCAGTTCCGCAGATATTGGAAAGGCCATTGGACGCTCAAGGCAGACAGTGGACGTCTACATTGCAGACCTTCGGGCCGCAACCCGGCAGGACAAATCCCTCAAAATATTTCGCATGAATCGTCTTGGTATCCCCCAGGACAGGATTGCAAAGCGCTTGGGGATAGACCAGAAGACAATTCATAATCATTTAGGAAAAATGCCAGTACTGGCAAATCTCCTAAATACCGATTTGTCCCAGGGGTTTACTGTG
>JAAELK010000431.1 GCA_024226935.1 Desulfobacteraceae bacterium | reverse complement strand
ATTTTGGTGACCTCTGGCAATTAGGAGTTGATATGGTCATAACAAAAACCTAAGATTTTTAGTAGGTGTGGTGGCTGATCTATTCCGAGCCACCACAGTTGGGTCTGATAATTTGTCATTATGTAAACTTTTCGGGGGGATGGGCAAACCCCGTGACAGATTTTCCCTAAATGTTTAATTTTACCCTAATTATTAAAAAAATTTGTCGTCGTTAACGTCCATACTGTCCCATATTGCACTGGGGTTGGGGTTGGGCTTTACTGGGGGATGCCATTTTTTTTGTATCGTTTGAACATGCTTCAGAGCGTGTCTGAAAAATATTATTGAAAAAACCTCCTGAAAAGACTATATACAGCGGCTTTTGAGAGATTGAGCCGTTAAAATAGAGCCAGGAGCAAATAATGAAACAAGGATATTCGACAGATCTAACTGATAGTGAATGGTTAATTATTTATAAATATTTCCCAAGACCAAAAAAGCAAGGACGCCCAACAGAGCACTTAAAGAGAGCTATTGTCAATGCCACATTGTATATTTTACGTGCTGGATGTGCTTGGGAATTGCTTCCAAATGATTTTCCCCCATCCAAAACGGTTTATCATTATTTTCGGGCTTGGAAAAATAATGGTTTTTGGAAAAGAATACATGATAAACTGCGGCAACGAACGAGAATCATGGCTGGCAGGGAAGCTGAACCCAGTGCCGGCATTCTTGATAGTCAATCTGTCAAAACAACCGAGTTGGCAGGTGAAAAGGGTTATGATGGAGGCAAGAAAATTAAGGGGCGAAGGCGTCATATTATTGTTGATGTCCTTGGGCTGATTCTCGTTGCTTCAGAGCCCATAGAGTGGAATAAATTGAGTAATCCAGATATAAGGTTAAGAAAAAGCTTGGAACAGTCCAATAATAGAT
>JAAELK010000430.1 GCA_024226935.1 Desulfobacteraceae bacterium | reverse complement strand
TTGCAGCTCAAGGTGGTTTGGTATCTTCTCCTGATAGACGACACCGAGAGACCTACTCTCATCACTGATACAGCATAGCTAAGTTGATTATTTCTGCTTAGCCTTCATGGCACACCGACAACTTGCTTGACACACACCGTTTTGGATTATGGGCCAAGGAAATAGATTTATCAGAAGAGTAGTTTTGCTACTCTGAAAGTTAAGATTGTTATTTGAGGGAGAAAGATCATGACTCAAGATACAACTAAAGATTATGAGAATCTTACAACTGAAGATATGGTATCCAATGGATTTGATTGGGAATTATGGCTGGAACAACATTCAAAGTTTAAAAATAATATTTTGAATAAATGCTTTGTAGTCTTAGCAAATATAGTTTTAACCACTGTGCTGGTATCGATAATAACATTTAGTTTAGGTGTTATTCTTAAGGCGTAGGTAATCGTGGTGCATTATTGAAATTATTGCCAAGTAGATAAATTTCCATTGAAAATGTTGCAGATAAGCTTGGAGTCAGTAAACGGACTCTCCAACGTTGTTTAAGTAAAGAATCTACTATTTTTCAAAAAGAGCTTAATCAGATTCGTGAAGGATTGGCACGTCATTATTTAATAAATTTGAATATGTCCAGTGCGGAGATTTCGTTTTTGATCGGTATTAATCAAAGTACCCGGAAATCATAGTCTATTTTTGTTCTTCTATCGTTCTTGGATTTTTAGGCGGGGATATAAGTTTTTTAGTGTAAATAGTAGGGCTGTTTTTATAATAAATCCCATCTCTTCAACTTTAGCAAAATCTGCCTTATTGCTTATGGCAACTACAATTCCAGAGCTATCTATATTGATGTGTTTGTAGCCTGATAATTTACCTTCGACAGACAAGAACTGAGACAGTACTTTTTTATAGTTTATGATGTATGGAACCAAGATGAACAGATATGGGATAATAATATAATCATCTTGACAGGTCATTGCAATCATTGCGACTACGACACCATTGATGGTGATATCGTAATAATTGTTAAACGTATTATCTTGTTTGGCATGAGTAAATGCCTTGTCCATAATATCTAATGTCAGATTGTTCGGGTAGCCATAACGAAGTTTTTGATGTTTTTCCAGCAAGAATGTCGAAAACTCACTATTTTCGATGGCATTTATTTTGAGATCATCTTTCGTACCCATGGGTATCCTCCCTGTTATTTGGGTTACTCAAAAATTTACGTGAATCATTTCATTTGTAATCTAAAAACATAATCCTTGGGATTGTGTTTACCTGATGGGGTTGATCTTAACAAATGGTTCAGTCGCTAACTGGAATTAATTATAAATAATGCGCAAATACTTTACAATAGCAGATGATGCCAAGTTATATGCGGATAATGCCATTGTTCCTGGGGGTGGTAATGCTATTAGGAGCTGTTTTTAAATAAATCATTGTAACCAGACCAAACAAGAAGCGATGACTACCATAGCATGATATCTGCTGGCTAATTTTTCATTCGAGTCGAAACTCGCCGATATAATTTTATTTTTGCAAAGAAACATTCCACTAAATGTCGTTCCTTATAAATATGTTTATCAATTTTTCTCTGGACCTTTCTATTAATTTTTGGCGGAATAATTACTTTACAGCCTGTGGACTCTGCAAGTTCAATGAGTTTATCTGCATCATAGGCCTTATCTGCAAGCAATTGGTTTGTTTCTATACCAGAAATCAATTCAAAGGAAGGTTTTATATCAGGCACATTCCCGCCAAGGGGCACCTGTTTTTAAAATTCATAAAATCCCATTAAACATTGGCCTGTTATCCTTAGGTTTCCGTCCTCGTGGATCTTTCTTTGGTGATGATAATATCGGTTCAATATGTTCTCATCTTTCATCTGAAACAGTATGTCTGTTCATAAACATGAGAAAATCATGGGCTATTTGAAATGTCTAGTTTTTTTTAACTTTTTACAAACAGCCCTAAGGTAAAGAATTTAAGAATTCTAACGAAAATGAGGTGGTTGATTAATTTTTAAAGCGTCTTACCAAGGTAATGCCATTCTTTTGATTCCGATTCACCCTTACGATATCAAATATGATAATTTTGGTTCATCAGGATATCGCGTACTTCGCATCAACAGTAAGTATCGGTGCCTTTGAATTATAATGAAAATTTTAAGTCTTGAAATTAAGGAGTGGACATGACCATTTTCCTATTTTTTTGTATTAGCCGTACAAGAA
>JAAELK010000429.1 GCA_024226935.1 Desulfobacteraceae bacterium | reverse complement strand
TGGAATCGGCTCATTCGTTACTCCTTACTCATTCGTTGTGGGGACAACTTAGAGTATTGAGTAACATTGAGCCGTACAGATGGCAAAGCCACTGCCCTCTGACCTGGCCCAGAGGGCCAGGGTTTCTACGTTAGACTAAAACGAAGCTTAACTGCTGTACCATCCCTGCTTCTTGGAATATCAATCCTTTGTTGCGGCCTTATTTTAAGCTGCGATAGGAAAGCCAAGGTTGACAAAAAAGAACTTATCAGACCGGTTAAATTTCTAGTGGTAGGTGAATCAAAAACCAGTATGCCCATACAATATTCAGGTACAATCAAAGCAGTCAGGGAAGTGGATATGGCCTTTGAGGTACCTGGCAGAATCATCTCATTTCCGATAACAGAAGGACAGAGAGTCACAAAGGGAACCCTTCTGGCCAAACTGGACCCAAGGGATTTTCAAACCATACTGGATTCTGCCACTGCAGATCTGAATGCGGCAAGGGCAGACTACGAAAGATCAAGGCAATTGTATGAAAACAATACCATCTCCAGACGAGACCTGGATGTGGCCAGACGCAATTTTGAGGTGGCCAAGGCAAACACCAGGTCCGCTAAAAAAGCTGTGGATGATACCCGGCTTGTGGCACCTTTTTCCGGACTGATTGCACGAAAAATTGCCGACAATTTTCAAAATATCCAGGCAAAACAACCCATTCTGGTCATCCATGATGATTCTTCCCTTGAAATGCTTGTGGATATTCCAGAACAAGATTATGCCCGGATCAGAAAAGGAACTTCCCTTGCCCAACTGAACCAGACCTTAAACCCACAAATTTCGGTCTCTTCCCTGCCTGGACAAAGCTTCAAGGCAGAATTTAAAGAAACAGCCACCACGGCAGACCCCATTACCAGAACCTTTGAAATCACCTTTGGATTTGTCCCTCCCAAGGAAAACACCATCCTGCCCGGAATGACCGCAAGGCTGAAGCTCTCCGGCACAATGGACCAGGGAGCGCCCATGATTCCGGCCAAGGCTGTCTTTGCGGACCAGGCCAAAAACGGCATGGTCTGGCTAATTGATCCGGATACTAAAAAAGTCAAACAGCACCCCGTAAAAGTTGGGGCGATGTCCGGCACCAATGTTTTCGTTATCAAGGGTCTGAAAACCGGAGATATAATCGCGATTTCCGGTGTCCATCAACTCCGGGACGGTATGACCATTCGTAAATATAAATAAATTTGTTGCGGGAAAAATTTAATGAACTTTGCTAAATTGGCCATAGAAAAAAAAGTTATTACCATTGTCATGACCCTCGTAATGCTCGGGGCGGGGATTATTTGTTTTACTAAACTTGGCATGCTAGAGGACCCGGAATTCACCATCAAAGAAGCCCTGGTGATCACCCCCTATAAGGGAGCTTCGGCCCATGAGGTTGAAGACGAAGTGACCGATAAACTTGAGCTGGCCATCCAGCAGATGGGACAGCTCAAGAAAGTGACCTCCCGCTCGGAGCCGGGCTTATCCACCATCACCGTTGAAATACAAAACAATTATGATAAAACCACCCTGCCCCAGGTCTGGGATGAATTACGACGCAAAGTTAATGATAGCCAAATCTCTCTTCCACCGGGGACCGGCCCCTCTATTGTCTATGACGATTACGGGGATGTCTACGGAATATTTCTGGCCATTACCGGGGATGAATATTCCTATGCCGAACTTAAAGAATATGTAAAAATGCTTCGCCGGGAACTACTCCTGGTCCAGGATGTTGCAAAAATCGACACCTATGGGATGAGGGATGAAGCGGTTTATATAGAACTGGACCGAGACCGCATGGCCCAATTAGGTGTTCCTCCCTCTGCCATACAACAGGCAGTCCAGGCCAAGAACATGGTGGCCGATGCCGGGATGGTCCGGGTGGGAACCGAATTTATCACCATTGTTGCCACGGGCACCTTTACAAAAGTCAAACAATTTGAGGACCTGCTCATTCCCATCCAGGGATCTGAAAAAACCATTCGCCTGAAAGATATTGCCACGATCTTTCGGGGATATGTGGACCCCCAGACCACTATTTTGCGCTATGACGGACGGGTTGGCATTGGTATAGGCATCTCCACCCGCCTGGGGGGCAATGCCGTAGTCATGGGAGAAGCGGTCCAAAAACGACTGAACGAACTTAAAGAATTTACCCCCATGGGAATTAAGATCTCTTCTATCTCCTACCAGTCCAATACTGTCACCAAGGCTATTTCCGGATTTATGATCAATCTTGTGGAAGCCGTGGTCATCGTCATTGTGGTTCTGATGCTGTTCATGGGATTTCGCAGTGCAGCCATTATCGGGTTTGTCCTGGTGGTCACCATTTGCGCCACCTTTATTTTAATGCTCATAAACAACGTGGCCCTGGAACGGATTTCCCTGGGGGCCCTGATCATTGCCCTGGGGATGCTGGTGGACAATGCCATTGTAGTAATTGACGGCATGGGCACAAAAATCAAACAGGGGGTGGACCCCAAAAAAGCTGCCATCTCGGTGGTCAAACAAACGGGAATGCCCCTGGCCGGAGCCACGGCAGTAGCGATTCTGGCCTTTGCCGCCATTGGCACCTCCGACGATTCCACTGGAGAGTTTTGCCGGTCTTTATACCAGATAATTCTCTACTCACTATCTCTTAGCTGGCTAACGGCCGTTACCATGACCCCCCTTCTTGGAGTGATGTTCCTGAAACAACCTAAAAAAAAGGAAGGAGAATCTCCCCAAGATCCCTATGATGCCGGTTTTTTTAAAAAATACAAGACCATATTACGGTTTTGCATACGTTTCAAATGGGTCACTGCCGGAATTGTTGCAATCATGTTTATTATTGCCCTACTGGGATTTGGAAAGGTTAAACAAAGTTTTTTTCCGGAATCAACACGGCCCCAGTTCATGGTAGGGTTCTGGCTGCCCCAGGGGACCCACATCAGTGAAACCCAAAAAAAGGTCGGCAAAATAGAAATTTATCTGAAGGGCCTGGACCATGTGACCCATGTAACCTCCCTTGTGGGTAAGGGAGGTCTGCGTTTTATTTTGACCTATGCCCCAGAACTAACAAATTCTGCCTACGCCCAATTTCTTGTGGATGTGGATGATTATCGAGCAATCGACGATATGATGCTGAACATAGAAACCTATCTGATAGAACGCTTCCCCGATTCCAGACCCAAGGTGGAAAAATTTGCCATGGGATCAGCCGGACCCAAGGTGGAATTACGGATATCAGGGCCCCAGGCAGATACCTTGAGAGAACTCTCGTCTGCAATCATACAGATGATTGCAGATACGGGATTGGCCACCTGTATCAACACTGATTGGGAACAGCGGGTAAAAAATATCCGGGTGGTTCTGGCAGAGACCCAGGCAAATCTCAACGGCATTACCAAACCCGACGTGGCAAAGGTACTCAAACAGGCATTTGAACTGGGTCAACCCGTTGGGCTTTTTCGGGACAAAGATGAACTATTACCCATCATTATCCGGGCCAGCAAAAAAGAAAGAACCAATATTGACAGCATTAACAATCTTTCGATCTGGAGCCCCAAAGCCGGGAAAATGATCCCCCTGCGCCAGGTGGTTGCCCGATTTGAAACTGTTTTTGAAGATGATATCATCTGGCGCAGGAATCGTGTAAAAACCATCACGGTCAAGGCAGAACCCAAAATTGGGCTCATGACCAATCAACTCCAATCCGCCTTGATGACCCCGGTGGCTGATTTCAAACTGCCCCGGGAATACTTTATGGAATGGGGGGGGGAATACGAAAGTTCCGCCGATGCCCAGACTTCCCTGTTCGGTTCGATCCCCGTGGTTTTTCTGATCATGGTCCTCGTGGTAATCTCCTTATTTAATGCCATCAAACAACCCCTGATTATTTTTCTATGCGTCCCCCTGTCTTTGATCGGAGTAACGGCAGGCCTGCTTCTGACAAACCAGCCCTTCGGGTTCATGGCCATTCTGGGTATTTTAAGCCTGTCCGGCATGCTAATCAAGAATGCCATTGTATTGATTGATGAAATCGATCTTCAAATAGGCGAGGGGAAACAAGCCCTCAAGGCTGTGGTTGATTCCAGTGCCAGCCGGCTTATTCCAGTAGGCATGGCTGCCTCTACCACAGCCCTTGGTATGGCGCCCTTAATTTTGGATGCATTCTTTATTTCCATGGCCGTGACCATTATTGCAGGACTCATCTTTGCATCGGTACTAACCATGATTTTTGTTCCGGTTCTCTACACTCTTTTTTTCAAAATAAAGGCATAATTTTTTTTGGAGGCTGATATGAAATACAAACCAACCCTATACTTTCTTGTTTTTTGGGTGTTTTTATACACAAGTGTGACTGGTGCTCAAGCAAAACCCTTTACCATCGGCATAATTGACGATTGTCAGTCCTATTCTTCAGCACCTTTGTTAACGAAGATCAAAGCCGAAGTAAAATCCTTAACCAAGGGTGAGTTTGATGTAAGATTTCCGACGAACAAACATATTATTGCCAAATGCACCCCAAAAACTATCCAGGCAGGAATTGAAAAGCTTATTAAAGATAGTAACGTCAATCTTATCATAACCCTGGGACCCGTGGGGACCTATTTTCTCTGCCAAAGAAAAAGCTTTCCCAAACCCGCCATCGGTGGACTTATCCTGAGTACAGACCTCCAGAATGTTCCCATCAACAAGGGGAAAAGCGGCAAAAAAAATCTCGTATATGTGGCGTTTTCAACAAATTTCAAACATACCCTTGATATCCTCCAGGAAGTGACTCCTTTCAAAAAACCTGTTTATTTATTTAACAAGGATTTACAGGCAATGCTTCCCACGGGGAAACAAGAATCCGCAATGCTCTCCCAGATCCTGGGCATGAAGATGACCTTTATTCCACTGGGTGAGTTCACAGATACCGCCCTCAAAACTATCGACAACGAATTTGATGCGGTTTTCCTGGGAGAACTCAAACATCTTTCAGACAATAAACTCGAAAAAATCATCTCCTATTTAAAAGAACACAAACTTCCGGGCTTTTCGATTTACGGAAAAGATCTGGTTAAAAAAGGGCTTCTGGCTGGCTTCAACCAATCTGCCATGGAAAAAAGATATGTCCGACGCATGGGTCTTTTGGTCCAACGGGCCCTGCTCAAAGACAAACTGGAAGATATTCCCGTGGCATTTTCAAAGGACGATGATCTGATCATCAATATGGAAACAGCAAAAGCCATTGGCATCTCTCCTTCTTTTGCCGTTCTATCCAAGGCCGAAGTGATCAACCAGCAGGCGGATATAAAGGCGGCCAGATCAATGGATCTGATTCCCCCCGGGGACACCCTCAGGGTATTACCCCCTAAAAAATCTGCCCTGGAATCGACCCAGACCAGACAAATCGATATTTCACCCAGGGTTTCCCCGGATAAAATTGCTTCGGAACAGATGGCATTCATGGAAGCCGGTATCACCGGCGATAGGCTTACTCTACTGGATGCTGTCAACCTGGCCCTTCAACGAAATCAAGGACTGAAAAGTAAGGCCAAAGAGGTAGCAGCCGGAAAAATGGATGTACAAAATGCCCTATCAAGTTTTTATCCCCAACTGGGCACCGGGATAGGTGGCCGGATCATTGATGAGGACAGGACCTCTGCTATTTCAGGAGTTGCAGAAAGATCCTGGGATATCACAGCCCAGGTCACCCAACTCATCTATTCGGACAAGGCAAACACCAATTTGAAAACAAGCCGACATTACCAAAAAGCCCTGGCACTCTCTGAAAACCAGGTAATACTTGATGTAATACTGGAAACCGAGATTGCCTATATTAATGTTCTCAGATCAAGGGCCAATGCCAGGATCCAACTGGAAAACCTGAAATTAGTTCGCTCCAATCTAACCCTTGCCAATAACAGATACCAGGCAGGTTTTTCAGGACCTTCCGACGTATACCGCCTGGAAAGCGAGGCTGCCAACGCCTATACATTTTACCTGGATGCCATGGCAATGGTTACCGCCACCAAAATTCACCTCCATCAAATCCTGGATCTGGACCTGGAAAAAGAGACTGCCATCACCGATATAGGACTCAATGATGGCTTGTTCCTGGTCAGCAATACCAGGACCCGCAAAGCCCTGGAGGTGGACAACCCTGATCGGTTTAAACTGTTCAGGAACTTTTTTGTCCAGAAAGGGATTGAACAATCCCCGGAACTACAATCTCTTGATGAACAGATCCAGGCCCAAAAAGAGGTTTATGAATATGCAAAACGATCCTATTGGTCCCCGGATATTAATCTGATCGGTGATATTGGCAACACCTTTGCCAAAAACGGATCCGGCAGTGATCTTAATCTACCAGCATCCCTTTCTCCATACTTCCAGGAACCCAATGACACCTATTGGTCGGTGGGGCTCAATGTGACCCTTCCCTTATATGAAGGTGGCGCCAAAAAAGCATTAAAGCTAAAATCCCTTGAAACAAGCAGCCAGCTTAAATTTGCAAGAAGCGAGGTGGGCAATAAAATTTCAGAAAATATCCGGCGCTCTCTGGTTGCCATTGGTGCCTCTTTCCCCGCCATTGATCTGACAAAACTGAGTGCGGCATCTGCCCAAAAAAACCTCAGACTGGTAGTGGACAATTATACCAAAGGAAGCATGTCCATTGTGGAATTACTGGATGCCCAGAATGCCTCTTTAAATACCAAAATTATGGCGGAAAATTCAGTCTATGATTTTTTCATGGATTTTGCTACGACGGAAAGGGCGGCGGGACAGTCTTCCATCCTGATGACCCCCCAGGAAAAAGAAAACTGGGTACAGGAATTTTTGCGGTATCAATAGCTATCAATTCCAATATTTTTTTTCTTTTTCATTTCAATGTACCAATCTTCTTTGCCATAGTGTTTATCTGAACATTCAGGACATATGCTATGGCTGAATTTTGCATCGGAATGGTCGTGGATATAGGATTCAATTTGATTCCAGTATCCCTTATCATCTCTTATTTTTTTACATGAGGTGCAAATCGGCAATAAGCCACTCAAGGTTTTTAGCCTTGAAAGAGCTTGCTTTAATTCGGTAATTAATTTTTCTTTTTCCTGTTCAATCTGTTTCAAGGGCGTGATATCCCTGTGAATAATAATACTCTCCATATGATTTTGGTTTTTATCCTTGATAATTGCGGTACTCATTTGAATATTCAAAACCTTCCCGGCCTTGGTATACCGACGGGTTTCAATATACAGCTTTTCGCCTTTTATTGTCCGCTGCCATGCATCCAGTGTTTTTTCAATCTCATCTTCAGGAACAAAATTTATTTTTTTGTCAATCACCTCTTCGGGTGTGAATCCGTAAACTATTTCAAAAGCAGGATTCATGTAAGTTGTCTTTCCTGTCTTATCATAAATAACGATGGGATCAGGAGACGCATCCATCAATGCCTTGAATTTTAAATTTTTATTTTCCTGGCTGCCAATAATTTGGATTGAAAATGTTTTATCTTCTTTAGACATGGGATAGATCCAATCTTATTTGATGAAGTTATTTTTTTTTTCTCAATTATAGAAGAAAGAGATTCCCGACACTCTATTTGATTATCAATATAGACCTATATACATTGAAAATCAACCATTGAGACAAAGATGAACACCGCCCCCCCCCAAAACTTTTATCAACACGAAATAAAAGGTGATTGCTCACACCAAGGAGTATAATGGCAAAGGGCAGTTATCCCCCAAAAAAAAACTGGATCAGGAAAGACCCCGGAGATCAGAACCTGAGCTAACCTCATAAAATTTAAAAGAACCTCCAAGAAAACCACTGGATAAGACTAAAGACCGATCTAACAAAAGAACTTAAGTTAATTTTATGATCACGGTTAAACTATTTACAAACAAGAAAACTGCGTTTACTCTTCCGGCAAGTTCTATAAAAAACAAACAAACATTGCGCCCGGATACTATATGTAATCAGCAAAGTGAAGCAGTTTTTTTATGAAAAATTTAATTCAAATTCACACGATTCAAAGACCTCTTATTGTGATCGAAAAGCAGATTAAGAATACTATTCTTAATTTTCCATTGCCACAGCATGGTACCCATATATCAAAAGCTGTCGTAAACATAAAAGGCCTCCAAAATTTTCCATCAGTACAACAAAATCAACACAAAGATTAAAGGAGAAAATATCATCTGTTGAAATGATTGACCCGGTATCAAAATGAATTTGCAACGCTATATTTGTCCAATTAAAAATCAGGAGGAAAAAGCAATGTCGAAATATTTTAAGCAGGTTGTCACAGCATTAGAAAATGATAGGTACTTCAGAGAAAAATACAAGATCAACTACAGCCAACGCGATCCAGCACCGTCAATAATTGTTTATGCAAAATGGCTGGAGATAAAAAAAAAATCTATCCAGGAAGCCAAGGCATCTGAAACAGCTGCCATCACAACAGAATTACTGATACTCCATTATATTTATGAAGACAAACAATTTCTAATATTTTTACAAAAACACGATCCAGGATTTTTTAATAGACTCTCCACCTATTTACAAAAAGATATTCATCTATTTTTCAGTATAAGCAAAGACCTAAAAAAGCCACTCATTGATAATCATTATCGATTTTACCTGGACCACATGATCCAGCTATTAATACTTATTGCCAAAAAAGAACCTCTTATAAAAAAGGTATTTAAAAGCGATGAACGGCTGACATTAATGGCCGATTTAAAAGATGCCCAACTTTCCATTCAAGAGGCAAAAGCAAAACGCTTAAGCTATAGACGCACTTTTGCAGATAAATCAAAACTTCAAAAAGAGGTATTAGAATTTCTTGAATGGAACCGTTTCCTAGGTTTAATAAATTTAAAAACTTCAGATCTCATCACCAGACTGCAAGATAAAGTCAAAAAATATCAAGACATCATTAATAGGGTGGAGCCTAAAATTGACAGGTTACGCCAAAGCTGCATACCCAACGGCACAAGACTGCGTCAAAAATTTTATGAAGCATATTTTAAAGTTCACCGACTGAAAGCAACGGCCCAAAAATATATCGAAGCTTTAACAAATATCCAACAGGCTGAGATAACTGCAAAAAAGAAAGATCAAATCTTTTCTGCCAGGGCAAAACAAAAATTTTCCAGAACCAACAAAGAAGTAACTGTTTTAAACACAACAGTACAAAAGCATCTCCGCCCAAAAGATTTTAGTCTAGCTTATGAGCAGCGTATGGAAAGATTACAAAATGAACTGGACGATTTGATTATGGTTCAATCCACTAAAATCGGACTGCGAATTGATAATCTTGAAGATCTCATACGAACATATGAAAGCTTCAAGCATATACCGGAGCATTTAAAACCTGTTATCGGTAAAGCCTGCAAAAGTGGGCTGGAAAATGCATACAAAGAAAAACAAGCCCTGCTGACCAGGCAACAAGATCTCATGGAAAAACTTTCCCTGGCCAATTTGACCTATGGGGGAGTAATGGAAACCATTTCCCAGGAAATGGGCGCCCACAAAATTATGTTGGCAAGACAAGACTGGGTAACAAGGGAATACCAAAACTTACGCAAACTAAAAAAAGTAGCCACAGCCCTCAATGTCTATTGCTCCGTTTACGATTTTTCCTTTGGGCTGATGCTCAGTATCGGCAATATGGTGGGTGCAGATGCCAAAGAATCAGTCAACAAAAGTTTATTCGGCAAGGGAATGGAACATTTGGCCAAGGCCGTAACAATAGGCGGGATTTCACCATTTACCAAGGCCTATGACACAGGAAGCTTTGATCTATCCTTGAAACTTGGACTATCCTTTGGTCCTGAGTTCGGGGGACAAATTTCGGCCAGCATGGGGCTGATAGTAGTTTACAACGCTAAAATTGCCATCGGAGATAATCGTAGTTTCAAGGCGACATCAACCTGGACCCTGAAGGCAACTGGTGAAATTGGTATTTCCGAACTCTTCAGCGCCGCTCTGGAACTTGAACTGTACAAAGATCAAACGGCCTTCAGCTTCCAGGATCAATACCACTGGGCCGCATGGTTTTGCCAAAAATTTGCACGATTGGTTGCAATAGTCCGGGCATGCGATCGAGTCTGCATGGACCAACGCATGAGTCAATTCAGCAAACCTACCCCCTCGGAGATGCAGGAGCTTCTATCAATAGCCGATAGCACCATGCAGTCGGAACCGCAACTCAAAAATATCCTGGATGAAATTGCCATCTATAACAACTATGGGATAACTATAATAAAAAGCAGAAAAGTACTGGGTGGTGTTTCAGTTTCAGGAACACTTGCCGGAGGTTTTATAGCAGTGGGAATTTCTGCCCAAAGACCCAGCTATACAGTTTTATCCAAATTGAAAAAAGGCACTAATGGTAAGATCTTAAAAGATCATAATGGCTATGAAGTGATGGAGCAAGCACGCTTTAAATCCTGGAGTATAAAAGGTAGTTTCACCCTCCCGGGTATCAATGCCACTCTGTCCTTCGACAAAATTGCACATCTACCTTCCATAGGTAACGGAAATAATATTTTCATCCAATTAAAATTTGTGGGGCTTTCCGATGTCGGCGTTTCATTTAAAAAAGATTCAAAACAGACTCAATCTTCCACGCCTGAAGAATCCTCTGGATCTGAAGAATCTATACCATCCACGGAACCATCCACAGGCTCTTTCGGTAAATGGATAGAACGGCATCTGGTTCCAGCAGCAGAAAAGGTAGATACTACCATGCCGGACTGGTTAAGCGGTTTTAAGGGTGTTTTTCAAAAAAGCAAAGTATCGGCATTTGCCCGGAAGTATAATCTAGCAGTAATCGAATTCAAACTTTATCAATCGGAAGTCAACTCGGAAAAAAAATGGATCTTACAATACTGGTGGGCCAACGGCATGGTAAGCAATAGTATTGATATCAAGGTTCCCACCGGCCAGGGCGTCAATATTGTCACAGGGGCCGCATTCACATTAAGTCGAAGTTTCTGGGAACACCCGGGCGCCAACTCACTTACATACATCCATAAAGTATACAGAGGATTTAAAGGTATCCCCCAACAAAAAGCACAAAAGGGCAAACCAAATAAAACACGGCGACCGGACCGGGCATCGGGAAAGGTGTTATGGAATAGATTTAAACAGACACACCATAAAAGCCTTTGGAAACTTGGGCGCAATATTGGCACAGAGGGCACCTGGGTGAGAAAAGAAGTGGAAGGCTCCGGAGTTGACCATAATGCATTAGTTCAATTTTGCCAGACTAATCTTCAGGGTGATTTTAATCAAAATATTTTTGATAATCTGATGGCAAAAATGGAGATTATCCTGGGAGAGATGTCAACAAAGGTAGGTCGGGAAGTAAAATCCCAATGGCAAGAAATACATCGCCTGAGTACCACGGAAGAAAAATTTAATCAGGCAAGTCAAGACCTGGTTAAACGAAAAGATATGTTAGGATTTTTAAATCTGGCAAAAACATTAAGGATGCGAATGAAACCTTTTAAAAAGAAAAATAGTTTTTCCAAAGCAACATCATTCACCCTTGATGATTGCAAATCAGCCCTGACCAAGGCCGGCAACGATATGAAAAAAGCACTTCGGATGCTGAAATCCCAGGCAATAAATTTTTCCATGGGAAAAATTTCTTCCCCGATTAAAAGACTGAATTCCAAACAATTGATAGAAAGAGCCATCCAGGCTTGCACCCACTATAAAGGCCTGCAAAAAACAAGTGGCTGGAGCATTTCAAATATATGGAGTCACCATGGAAAAGAAGGAATAGAGAGGGCTAACCTTCTCAGAACTCTTTTAATTAAAATAAAAAATGGACAAAAAAAATTGGAATTCAAACAAGCATTCATACGAAAATATATAAATGCAACACTTGAACTCAATGATATTAATGAAATTTTGAAATTTGAAAGTTCCTCCTTCAAAGATAAAAACGTATATTTTGATACCGTCTCTGCCTATACCAATACCCTTAACGGAGGTGGAAGAGGTCAAAATTCATTACGAACTATCATCAAAAAACAATGTCTCGTTCCAATATAAAATATAATATAAAATCTTCTATCACTGATTATTCTACTTTATTTTAGCTCTAATGATCTTTTCTAAAAGATATTAAAGCCATAGTTAACAAAAACACCTTTTTGCCGCCGCAATCGTTTGGGATTTTTCTCAAAAATTGGAGAAAAAGTCAGTGATGTCCGGTTAGGTTTTTGCTTGCTGTAAGTTTTTTCGGTCTTTGACAATATTGTCCCCATTGGGATTATCCGGGACCTGATTTTGACCACTAATCAGTTCATTCAAAATTGTAGTCCGTAACTCTCGGACCCTT
>JAAELK010000428.1 GCA_024226935.1 Desulfobacteraceae bacterium | reverse complement strand
TATATAAATCAATTGATGGGTGGCGGTTTGAACATAACTGACACGCACCCAGGTATTTATTTTTACTAAACTTGCATCAGCTGTTACCCCACCAGCAATATCCCAGGTTCCATTCCAAAACCTGAAATGCATCCCATCGGTTAATGATCGGAAAACAGCCCCGCTCCCAACATCGGTAATTCGAGTGAGAAAAGTAAAGGTATACTGATCAAGGTTTTCCTGAATCAAGGCTCCTTCCACAACGCCCTGGCTGTCAAAGTTCGCTCCGGATTTAATAAAAGATATATTTTCGTAGGTTTTAATATCATCTTGTGCCCAATTAATATCAGGTCCCTGGCCGATCAACTGGGCTCCTGTTATCGTATCGGCCACTATTGTTCCAACACCCTCCTGTAGTGCAAGATGATGAACAGGAGCGGGTAAAATCACGGTTTGAGACAAAGCCGAGTGGCTGATAAAAAATCCTGACAACACCATAAGAGAGATTCTCAGATAATAAAAAAAACATGTCTTTGTCATTTTAATCTCCTTCTCATCATTAAACACTAGATAGATTTTTATTATTGTATTATTTAATTTAATCCTTTCGCGTTGAATAATGAGGAGTATTTTTTATCGGTACCCTTGATATGATTTTCCAACCAACTTTTTAAAAAGTTCATTATATCCATGGAAATCATGAGGCGTTCTTCATCAAATCCCTTCTTAACATCTTTAATCTTATCCACAAAGGCAGTATGTTCTTTTTTATGGGATGCTGTTTCAGGATAATTGAACTGTGCAAAATATTTTTCCTCCACGGAAAAATGGGTTACTGTATAGTCAAGTAACTCATCAATTATTTTACCTAAAACCTCTTTTGCCTTCCTTATTTTCATGGCATCGTGCAAATCATTTATCATCGAAATAAGCTTTTGATGCTGTAAATCAATTTCTGCCACATTAACGCTGAGACTATCATTCCAATTAATTAATGCCATCTGAAAATCTCCTTATGGTTTACTTTGAGAAAATTAAGCCATATAGCCGATAAATATGCACTTATTCACATATCTTTTATCTTCGAATACTACGTTTTGAAATTTAAAAAAATGATCACTAATTTAGTATCAAGACCAATTAATCTTGTAAAGATATATTCTGCTTTATAAGATATATAACTTTCGCCAAAAAAATATTAACGCAAACTATATAGGATAATTGAAAGAGAAAATTTAGAATTGACAACAAGGGCCATTCCACGTAGAACCCATTACCAGGAGACTTGATGAGAAAAAAAAAAGAAAAATTAATATTAAACTGGATTTGGAAATTTGTTGTCGGCGTTCTCCTTATTCTGGTATTTTTTTCCGTTTCCCAGGTTCTGGTTTTCAAATATTTAAATCCCCCCGTCACCGTCAATATGATCTGGGAAGAGATGCTTGCCAAAATCGACAAGACCACATTTATCAAACATAAATATTCATGGCGGAAATTAGCAAAGATTTCCCCCAACCTTAAGCGGGCAGTTATAGCCTCGGAAGATCAACGGTTCCTCACCCATAATGGATTTGATTTTAAAGAACTTAAAGTAGTGATTAAAAAGATGGATTCACAACATAAATTCAGGGGGGCCAGTACCATCAGCATGCAGGCCGCAAGATCCCTTTTTCTGCCTTCCAGCAGAAGCTTTGTACGAAAATTTGCAGAAATCTGGTACACTGTATTGATCGAACTCTTCTGGAGCAAACCAAGAATTTTTGAAATTTACCTGAATACTGTTGACTGGGGAACCCATATAGTAGGAGCCCAGGCCGCTGCCCGGGCATATTTTTCCTGCAATGCAGACCAATTAACAAAGAACCAGGCAGCGCTGATGGCTGCTATTTTACCAAGTCCCCACAGATGGTCCGCAAAAAATCCCAGCCCCTACATTCGAAAACGCCAACAGCATATCCTGGAACAAATGCCGGCCATGCCCCTTTTATAAAGAGGCTGTGCCCGAACACCTAATACTGCTCTTCTATTTTTATATGAAAGAACCAATCAACTTATCAGATTTTTTCATATTTTGTTGTGGGCAAGCCAATGGAACCCCTTGGGCGGCCCATGGCCGTTATTTAAAATCCACCAGTTCCACATCAAAAATAAGGGTGGCTTTGGGGGGAATAATACCTGGATACCCAGCTTCACCATAGGCCAGGGGATAGGAAAGCAACAACCGTCGCATCTCCCCTTTTTTCATGCCGATCAGTCCTAAATCCCACCCCTTTATAACCTCACCCTTTCCAAGGATAAATTCGATGGGTTCTCCCCTATCACGGGATGAATCAAATTTTTTTCCATCTTCCAACACACCAGTATAATGAATTTTTACCCGGTCCCCAGCCTTTATGGCAGGTCCAGTCCCAGCTTTCAAGGGCACATACATGATACCGGATTTGGTTTTTAAGGCATCGGGATGCTTGATCATAATTTTTTTCTCAAATGCGACCATATCCTCTTTAAGCCGAGCCTCTTTGCCGACCAACTTTTTTTTACCAGCGGCCTCAAGACTTGCCTGGTCGGTTTTGAAAGCCTTGGCATCTTCACCCCGGCGGAGAATGGTCAGTTTTTCGATGCGATCTCCCTTACGAATGGTATTCACCACATCCTGGCCTGCCACCACCTGACCAAATACCGAATGCTTAAAATTCAGCCAAGGGGTTGCCTTGTGGGTTATAAAAAATTGACTGCCATTGGTATTCGGGCCTGAATTTGCCATGGAAAGAACCCCAGGACCATTATGGGTCAGGGAAGGATCAAATTCATCGGCAAATTGATACCCCGGTCCACCCCGGCCGGTTCCTTCGGGATCACCGCCCTGGATCATGAAATCAGGAATGACACGGTGAAAAATCAGCCCATCATAAAACTTTTTTCCCACCGGCTGATTTGAATGTTTTGTGCCCTCGGCAAGCCCCACAAAATTAGCCACTGTATTGGGGACACGTTTATAATAAAGTTTTGCCAGGATAATCCCCTTGGTTGTTGCAAACTGCGCATAAAGACCATCCTCAAGTTTTCCCGAATCCACTGACGCCCGGGATAAGGATGGCAAAAACACAAAGAGTAAAAACAGACCAACTGCCAAAAACCGGAAAAAAAAGAGCCGTGGGGGAAAAAAAATCTTTTTGCTTTGGACGACACAAGTTACCATGAACCAATCCTTTTATTATGGAAATCATTTTTATATAGACCATATGGATCACATGGTCACCAGGAATCTGGAAAGGAAAGAATGGGGTGAGTGACGGGGCTTGAACCCGCGACCACCAGGACCACAACCTAGTGCTCTACCAGCTGAGCTACACCCACCGCAAAAAAACTCCCTTTAACTATCAGAGCCAAAAAAATTTATCAACTCTTTTTTTTATTTTTTTTATTGTGAGAGCCTCTTGCAATCTCATATTTAAGATTGACCTTGACCCGTTGTTTGACTATTATCCCTTGGCACTGGAAATAACTTATAAGGAACCTCACATGAACGCATTAATAATTTTTATGGTAAGACTGATTATTGGTCTTGCATTCGGCATTCTTCTGACCCGGCTGTTCAGGCCGGAATGGGGTATTTCCCACGGTGTGATCACAGGCATCATACTGGTTGCCCTTGCCTATGGATTGAGCTTTTTCAGAAAAAGACAACAATAACTTACGGCCCTGGAGGGGTTTTGCATTGGAAAATATAATATTAGGAACTGCCGGTCACATCGATCATGGCAAAACGAGTCTGGTCAAAGCATTGACCGGCGTGGAAACCGATCGGCTCAAGGAAGAAAAAGAAAGGGGGATTACCATAGAGCTGGGATTTGCCTCCCTTGATCTTCCCAATGGAAAACACTTAGGCATTGTAGATATGCCGGGCCATGAAAAATTTATCAAAAATATGGTAGCAGGCTCCAGCGGCATTGATATAGTAACAATGGTCATTGCAGCAGACGAGGGAGTGATGCCCCAGACCCGGGAACACATGGAAATCTGCAATCTCATGGGAATTGAGCATGGAATCATCGCCTTAACCAAGACAGATCTTGTGGATGAAGACCTCCTGGAGATGGCTCTAGATGATATCAATGATTTTGTCCAGGGCACCTTTCTGGAAGAACAACCTATCGTTCCCCTCTCCTCTGCAACAGGTCAGGGTTTAGATAAGTTTATTGCCACCCTTGAATCCATTTGCAACAACATCCCGGAACGTAAATTTTCTTCTATTTTCCGCCTGCCGGTGGACCGGGTTTTTTCCATGAAGGGCTTTGGGACGGTTATCACCGGCACCCTGACATCCGGCACCATCCATGGTGGACAAGATATCATGGTCTACCCCAAAAAAATTATTTCCAAGGTCAGGGGAATCCAGGTTCACAACAGCAGTGTGGATAAAGCCTCGGCCGGCACCCGAACAGCTATCAATTTCCAGGGCCTTGACAAGGAATCTGTTTTCAGAGGAGATATTCTCTCCACACCGGACACCCTCATTAAAAGCTATATGGTGGATGCCCATTTCCATTATTTAAAAAGCAATATCAAACCGGCAAAACCCAGAACCAGGATACGATTTCATTCCGGGACCAGTGAAATCCTGGGATATATGATCCTTCTGGACAGAGAAGAGTTATTACCCGGAGACGAGGCACCAGTTCAATTTCGTCTGGAGTCCCCCGTATGCTGTATTAAAGATGATAGATATGTAATCCGAAATTATTCTCCCATAAAAACCATTGGCGGAGGAGCCATCTTGAACCCGGCTTCTCAAAAACACAAATTGTTTGACAAAAAAGTTATCCAGGGACTTGAAGACCTGTTGTTGGATGATGGAGAACAGACCATTTCCTTTTTTCTATCCCTGAAGGGGTTTTCGGGGCTTTCTTTGAACCACCTGCGGGTCATGACCAACCTCTCGGATAAAAAACTTGCCGGAACCCTCCAAAAGATGCTGGCAAAACAAAAAATCATCCAGACAGATAAAGAAAGACAAATCTATGTGAATGGAGCTTTTTTTGATGAATTCAAAACAAAGATTCTTGAAAAAATACAAGATTACCATAATGCCAACCCCTTGAAAGAAGGCATGCCCACCCAGGAACTCAAATCCAAATTCCAGTATATTGAAGATGCTAAATTTTTCAATATTCTATTTACCAAGCTGGCCAAGGAAAACGCCATTATCCAGAACAAAAACATTATAAAGCTTGCCGATTTTAAAGTTGCTCTGGAAGTGGACCAGCATAAAATCAAAGAAAAAATCATAAAAATTTACCAGTCCGCAGGCCTTACTCCCCCATTTTTCAGAACCATATGCCAGGAGCTGGATCTGGATCAAAAAACCGCCAAGGATGTCCTGGCTATGCTTCTGGAGGAAAAACTGATTGTAAAAACAAAGGATGATCTTAATTTTGATGCCAAGGCTATCGCCAGCCTTGAAAAAAATCTTATTTCATTCCTGAAGGATAAAGAACAAATCACCACCCCTGAGTTCAAAGAGATGATCGGGATTTCAAGAAAATTTATAATCCCTTTAATCGAATACTTTGATTCCGTCAACCTGACCATCCGGGTGGGGGATACCCGGCAACTGAGAAAGAAAATTTAGGGAATCTTATCGGCAAAGGCTCCCAAACATGGATACTCAAGCAAACTAAAGATGATACTGCCCGTGGTGTTATCCCGTGTAAAAGATTGATGGCAAATCAAATTTTTACACGGGCTTACCATGATGACGTGAACCAATGGACAACCCCGACAGATAAATCAGGAAATATTGGGATTCAGGGTCCACTTGATGAACCAATCCGGTTCCTGGCCCTCCCCATCCCTTGCATCAAGACACACAATCCCGGAATTTTGAAATAGATAAACCCCGCTCTCTTCCGATCCAGCGGTCAAATAAGACACCAATTTTTCCATGAAGGGCATATGCCCCACCACCATCCAGTTAGTTTTCGAGTCAATTCGAGTGGCAAAGCCCCTTACATCATCCAGGGGATTTATGCCTGCAATCTCTTCCATTGGAGTTTTCACCCCCAGGGCCCTATGATAAATTTGTGCTGTTTGCTCCGCCCGTTTCTTGCCCGAGTGCAAAACATTTGCCACAGGGATGCCATAGCCTTTGGCAACCAGTGCTATCCTTTTTGTCTCCTCGACTCCAAGTTCGGAAAGTCCTTTTTGAGGATCTGCCGACCTGGGTGCGCTGATGCCGTGCTGAACCAAAAATAATGCCATGATGCCACCTCCCTTAAACAGATTTATTTTTTTATATTTAGTGCTTGAACGAAAACTCACCCATCTGCCGCGTTGCTGCAAAAACTTGAAATCCTCATGTACTAGAGTACACTCCGGTTTCAAATTTTCTTGCGCCTTGCATATGGGCAAGCTTTCATCCAAGCACGGGTTTTCAATCAGCCACTATTTAGCACGGTTGAATCCAGATGTGCAATAGGACAGGAAGTTACGTTTTATCAAAAAAACCATAAGAAACTATTAGACGTTCAAAACAGGAGCCAAACCGAGTGAGAAAAAAAATCTAGAGAATCTTATCGGCAAAGGCTTCCACAATGCTATCCAGGCGGGCCATGCCCGAAAGCGTCAGGGCAAAGCGTTTTCCAGAACCAGTTTGTCCCAACCCGGCTTGGTATAAACTGGTTTGCTCCGAACCGGCCTGGATGGAACCTGCTTCTTGATTTTCAGAACTGCTTATAACCACCCCCAGTTTCTGGGTTTCAAGGTGTGACAACAGGGGAGCCCATTGAGTTAAAAAATTTTGACCACTCATCTTTTCAAATGCTGTGATATCGAGCCCATCACTTGTTCTCAGGCCCAGCAAAACCAACTCCAGCATCTGCTGGGGCAAGGAGAGCACCTCTTCTTCCCGCAACAAAAGCTCCCCGGATGAAAGAGCTTGAATATAGGCCTTCACATCGGCCGGGTTCCAGGACCTCACAAAAGATGCGAAACAACCGCCCGGAACTGATCTATCCTTATCTGCAAGAAAGCCGAAGGAATGGGCCGAAGGACCGAATCCATCATAGGGCGTCATCTGCCAATAGTTTGAATTGTGACGGGACCTGTTTTCCCTTCCCCTGGCAAAATTGGATATTTCATAATGTTCATACCCTTCTTGCCCAAGAAAAGTCGAAGTCATCACAAAAAGCTCGGCAAGAAAATCCTGATCCGGCAACAAAAATAACCCTTTTTCATATTGAGCCTGCAAGGGGGTGCCCGACTCCAAAGTCAGCATGTAACAGGAAAGATGGGAAACCTTAAATTCCAAGGCCATTTTAAGGTCCTGCATCCATTTTTTTGGAGTTTCTCCTGGTGTTCCATAGATCAAATCAAGACCGATATTTTCAAACCCGGCGGCTTGTGCCGCCTCAATGGCCTCAATGGACTGTTCCACCCTATGTATCCTGTTTAACATTTTTATTTTATCGGCATCAAAGGATTGCACCCCTATGCTGAGCCGATTAATCCCAAGCCTTTTCAAGCCGGACAGATAAAATTTGTCCACTGTACCGGGATTAACCTCAAAGGTAATTTCCGCATTTTCAGATACCTGATAACACGAATAAAGAGTTTCCAGAATTTTTTCAACTTCTTCCAAGGGCAGCAAAGAGGGAGTTCCGCCACCAAAGTAAATGGTTTGCACCTTTTTTGAGGGCAGTGGAATCTGCCCGGACAAACCGGTTCGAATCTCAATCTCCCTTTGAAGACTGTTAACAAAAGATGGCAGCAAAGCAAGAGAATCGGTGGAATAAAAATCACAATAACTGCATTTTTTCAGACAAAAAGGGATATGAATATAAACAGATATAGTATCAGACAAAACGTTTCATCAATTCATCAATAACAGTATCCACATTTTCAGACGTGACCCCATAATGGTCACAGGCCTGTTTCACCTGGGCCAGATGGGGACTTTTTTCAATATCACCCGGCCCTTTGAAAAAACCCATGCGACGGCCCACCTGATAAAGAACCTGTAAATCCCGGGGCAGCTCAAAAAAAGAATCGATAATACCGATAAGCTTCTTCTTATCCCGGGGTAAGGAGCCATTGATGGTTTCAAACAAATTTAAGATATGATCGCTTTTCACATGGGATTCTATTCCATCAAGATTTTCAAGAAAAAGCCTGAGTTCTTTGGCCATCATCACGTCACTTGGCTTTTCAAATAACCCTTGAGCACAATCCTGGGCAAGCTTGGTACCGCGGGTCACGGCCAAAGTCCGAATCCGGATAAAATCAGGATTAATACTATTCAATGCCGAGGCAGTTTCCATGGCATGCTCAATGGACAGATCAATACCACCCAGACCCGGCATGACATATTCGGACAATTCTATACCTGCGGCTTTCACCTTTAACCCAGCTTTAATATGAATCTCTTTGGTAACCCCTTTTCGAATACGTTTCAACACTTTATCCGATCCCGTTTCCATGCCCACATGAATCCTGTTAAGCCCGGCACTGCCCATGCGCATAAGATCATGATCCTTGATTCGGACCAGGGTATGGCTTCTGGCATAGGAAGTGATCCTGGAAGTTTCAGGAAAACATTTTTGAATATGTTCAAGAACAAAAATCAGATCATCGGGTTTCATGATCAGGCAATTGGCATCCTGGAGAAAAATGGATTCCATACCCGAGGCATACCAGTTCATAGCAGCATTAAAGGCCACCCGATCCTTTGTTTCAAAACTATTATAAATGGTCGCTATGACTTCCTGATCCACAGGTCCGCCGGGTTTGACAACCTGTTTAATACGATCCACATAGTTATGGATGAGATCGATATCCTTGACAATATTTTCAACAGACCTCAAGGAAAAGTCTTTATGCTTATAAATCCTGCAAAAAGTACACAAATTCCATGGGCAGTTCCGGGTCAATCGAAAAAGCAGACTATACGCTTCACTTGGCGGACGGATGGCACCCTGTTCAAATCCCGTATAAGCATCTTTTTTTTGTCTCTTCCTTTTTTCCATACTGACCAAACCTTTATTATCCCATATCAAATATTTTAATTTATCTGGAGTAATCCCCACACTTTTACCATCAATAAACCACCCTCTGATATAAACACTGGCAATATTAAAGTCAATTTATTTGAGCAGATCTTGAAACTTGGGGCAATAGTGTGATATTTATTCTTACATTTTATATAAAATACCATAAACAATCTATAAATAGATGGAGGAGTTTACCATGCCTGGTTTCGAAATATTTGGTGATGAGGAAAGAAAAGAAGTGACAGATGTCCTTGACACCGGGGTTCTGTTCAGGTACGGATTTGAAGGGACCAGAAACGGCCATTTTAAAGCCCTTGAATTTGAAAAAAAACTGGGAGATATCACAGGCGCTGCCTTTAGCCACCTTTGTTCAAGCGGAACCGCCGCCCTTTGCACAGCCCTTGTCGCCTGCGGCGTAGGAGCCGGAGATGAGGTGATCATCCCACCCTTTACTTTTGTTGCAACTTTTGAGGCAGTGATCAGCATTGGGGCCATTCCCGTGTTTGGACAAATTGATGAAACCCTGTGCCTGAACCCCGACAGACTGGAAGCTGTATTAACACCCAGAACCAAAGCCGTGGTACCAGTACACATGTGCGGCGCCATGGCCCGTATCAATGAACTAAAGACATTCTGCGATTCAAAAGGACTCATCCTCTTGGAAGATGCCTGCCAATCCCTGGGTGCCTCTTTCCAAGGTAAGGCCCTGGGAACATTCGGCATGGCCGGATGTTTTTCCTTTGATGCAGTCAAAACCGTTACCTGCGGTGAAGGCGGGGGTATCATCACCGACAACAGAGAGGTTTATGATCTTTGTGATCAGTTTGCCGACCATGGCCATGACCACCTGGGAGGTCCTGATCGGGGTGCCGACAACCATCCCATCCTAGGAACCAATTACAGGATAAGTGAACTCAATGCAGCGGTGGGAGTTGCCCAACTTAAAAAACTGGATTCTATTCTTGATACCCAGAGAAAAAATAAAAAAGCTATCAAGGATGCCATGGCAGATCTACCCGAAGTAACTTTTCGCTACCTGCCGGATCCCTTTGGAGACTCAGCTACTTTCCTAAGCTTTTTTCTGCCCACCGAGGATCGCGCCCGACAGGTGGCGGCCAATCTGGCCAAAAATGGTGCCCCAAGTGCCTATTGGTATGATAATAACTGGCATTATTATAAAAAATGGGACCACTTAAAACAATTAAAAGGAACTGCCCGCCTGGCCATTGAGCTGGCAGACAACCTGCCGGACTATAAAAATATGGTACTTGAAGAATCCGATGCCATCATGAAACGAACCATTTCCATGCAGATCATGCTCTCCTGGTCAAAAGAAGAGATTGACCAGAGAATCCAGGCGATCATTAAATCATTTAAAGCATGATCAAATGCACAACAAATTAAAGGATAACCCATGTTTAAAAATTTCAAACTGGTCCCAAATGTCATTTTTGGAAGGGGCTGTTTTTCACAACTTGATGAAATCATTGAAAAACAACGCACCAACACCGATGCCTGGGCGGTATTTGTAACCGATGATATTTTCCAGGGGAAAAATCTGGAAAAAAGAATCCCCCTCCACGACAACGACCTGTTATTATGGGTAAATGTGGATGATGAGCCCAAAACTTCCTATGTGGACCAATTGACCCGGAAGGTCAAAGAGTATCGCACCCGTCTGCCCTGCGCCGTTATCGGTATCGGAGGAGGTTCCAGCATGGATCTTGCCAAGGCAATTTCCCTGATGCTTACAAATGAAGGATCTTCCACCCTTTACCAGGGATGGGATCTGATTAAAAATCCGGCCATATACCATGCCGCCGTGCCCACCCTTTCAGGAACTGGAGCTGAAGTTTCCCGGACCACAGTACTCACCGGCCCTGAAAAAAAACTGGGTCTGAACTCGGATTACACGGTCTTTGACCAAGTAGTCCTAGATCCTGAGCTGATTGCAGATGTACCAAAAGACCAGCATTTTTACACGGGTATGGATTGTTATATCCATTGCATAGAGTCCCTCCAAGGCACCTATTTCAATGAATTTTCAAAATCCTACGGAGAAAAGTCCCTAGAGCTTTGCAGGCAGGTTTTTGTGGATAACCACCCGGACAAAGATGACAAACTGATGATGGCCTCCTTTTTTGGTGGAATGAGCATTGCCTATTCCCAGGTCGGAGCCTGTCACGCCTTATCCTATGGCCTGTCCTACATCCTAGGAACCCACCACGGAATCGGATGCTGCATCACCTTTGATGCCCTTGAAGAATACTACCCAGAAGGCGTCAGAGAGTTTAGAACCATAAGAGAAAAAGTCGGAATTGATCTTCCCCGGAATCTGACTAGCAACTTAAGTGAAACCCAGATGGAGACCATGATTAATGTAGCTTTAGGCCTTGACCCCCTGTGGGAAAACTGCCTGGGCAAAGACTGGAAAAGCATCATGACCCGGGATAAGGCAAGATCCTTATTCCTTAAAATGTAAAAAAAGAGCCAATAATGACAATAGCTGTAATTCCATCCAGATACGGATCCAGCCGGTTTGAAGGCAAACCCCTGGCTTTAATTGCCGGAAAATCCATGATTCAGCGGGTTTATGAACAGACCCAAAAATCATCGGCCATTACCCGGACCATCGTTGCAACAGATGATAATAGAATACTCAATGAGGTGAAGACCTTTGGCGGTGAAGCCGTCATGACCTCTGACACCTGTCGGTCAGGAACTGATAGAGTGGCCGAGACAGCCAACCTCCTGAATTTTTCCGATGATGAAATCATCGTGAATATCCAAGGAGACCAGCCGATTTTCAACCCCTTGACCATTGATGAGCTGATCTGCCCCTTTGGGCAGGCCCCTGAACTTACCATGTCCACCCTCGCCTTTAAAATCCAGGACAAACGAGAGATCACCGATCCAAAAGATATCAAAGTAACCTTTGACAAGAACGGATTTGCCATGTATTTTTCCCGGGCCCAGATACCCTATCCCCGGGACAAAGAAACAAAAGTTGACTTTTACAAGCACCTGGGATTTTATGCCTATAAAAAAAGCTTTCTGGACAAGATCGTCTCTCTTCCCACAGGAACCTGTGAAAATATTGAAAAACTGGAACAATTAAGGGTTCTTGAATTCGGATACCAAATAAAAGTGGTGATCACGACATATGATTCCCCTGAAATTGATCTGCCCGAAGATATTGAAAGGATTGAAGGCTGGCTTAAGCCCTGATACCATGCGATCCCTCTATAAAATAATACACTCCACCTGCCATACCGGATGGGGGGGGCTTGAAAGAAGAATCTTCAATGAATCTGTGTGGATGCGAAACAAGGGTCATAAAGTAGTTATAATTGCTCCCAAAGACACCCCTCTTTTCACCCGGGCCAAGAAATCTGGATTTCGTGTCCACGCCGTTTCTTTCAAAAACATTGCCATCATCAAGGACTATAAAAAACTTAAACGTATCTTTCAAACCGAAACACCCCATATTCTCAATACCCATGGCAATGCCGACTCAAAGATAGCACTCCTGGCAGCCTGGAGGACAGGGGTGCCCTGTCGGATCCTATCCAGGCATATCAGCGCCCATGTCAAAAACACCTGGTATAATAAAATGGTTTATAAAAAACTTAACCATTTTATTTTCACCACGGCTGACTACACCACCCGCCATCTTCAAAAGGTTTTCAAACTCAAAGATATGGAAATATTTTCCATGCCCAGCGGTATCATTGAACCGGAAAATCTTCTGCCAAAAGATGAAGCACGAAAAGCCCTTGCAGCAGAACTCTCCCTTGATCCAGGCACTCGGTTTATCGGATTTGCAGGAAGGGTTTCCAGCGACAAAGGAGTTGGAACCATCCTAAAAGCCCTTAAACTGATTCGCTCGGAAATCCCCCACCATATTGCAATTGTGGGGGACGGCACCCCGGAGTATCTGACTGAACTCAAAACCCTGGCCCAAGATCTTGGTATTGGGGACAGGGTTCATTTTATCGGTTTCAAAGAAGAGGTTTGGTCTTACTACCGGGCCTTTGATTGTAAGGTTCTTGCCTCCAGAAATAAAAACAAAATTCCCTTTGAGGGAGTTCCCCAGGCATTAGTGGAGGCCATGTACAGTTCTTGTCCCGTCATTGGATCAAAAAGCGGCGGAATAACGGATATTATTATTCACAAAAAAACAGGATTGCTCTTTGATCCCCAAAGTCCTGAAGAGTTGTCCGATATGATATTAAAAACTCTGACCCTGGAAGCCGCCACCATGGAACGGGTATATGGGGCAAAAAAACAAGTAAAAAAACACAACACCATCGATGCCATGGGCCGGAATATAATCCGAATCTATCGACTTCACCAGGTCAAATTGGAGAAACAATATCTTCCCTGGTAAACCTTCAAAACCTAAAAAGGTATCCTTAAATTATTATGAAAAAACCAACAGGATATTAAAATGAATCCCGAACAGATAAGATGTTCTTTTCTTGTACCTTTTTTTGGTAACCTGCCCCCATATTTTGAACTCTGGGCAAAATCATGCGAAGCCAATCATAAAAATTTCCACTGGTTTGTTTATAATGACAAGATTGATGACGAATGCCGGCTAAACAAGGCTGTCACCCTCATCCCCTACACTTACGAAGAGATGATTTCTGATTTTAAAACCCACCTTGATATAAATATTCCAGGGTATTTTTTGAGAAGGGTCTGCGACTATAGAATAATGTTTTATTTTATCCGGAAAATCCGGGAAAACCTGGACAATTTTCATTTTATAGGATTCACGGATATGGATATGGTCTATGGCAGACTGATGAAATTCATGCCGGATAATATGACAAAATTTTCCATGATCAGTGCAAACGATGAAAAACCCTGCGGACCCTTTACATTAATCAACAGAACCCAGCTCCAGGCCATAGCTGAATATAAAGACATAAAAGCCATCATGGAAGAAAAAACCCACCATGCCTTCGATGAAACCAAAGAACTGATGCATATAGTTTCCAAAGAGTTGCCTCCTTTTTGCCACACCGCTCCCCTTCAGCCCAGTATGAGCAAAAAGTTCAATCACAGACATGTCTACGGGGTATGGGATAATGGCAAAGTTATAGTGCATGATTGCTGGAGACACAAAAAAGAAGGCGGATTTTACCATTTTTCCCGGTATAAGGACAAGCCTCGGTTTAAAATTGACACTCCCATGGATGGAGACAAATGGGGAATTCACAAATTTGGAATCAACGACGCAAATTCATGGTGGACCCGCTTTAAAATGAATGTATCCCTATATATGTAAATATCCTGGCCCAAAGTGCCAGGCCATGGGTTAACCCCTAAAAGGGGATAAGTCTGGCTTGCCACCTGAGGGGGCAAGGGAAGCTGTCCCGAATTAATATTAGCTGAACAAATCTCGTTGCTTCGTCCGTTTTTCTTTTTGTTCTTGATACTTCACATATTTTCGTATCATTTCAGAATCCAAACCAACCGTGTCTACACAGTATCCACGAGCCCAAAACTTGTTACCCCAATAGGGTTTGT
>JAAELK010000427.1 GCA_024226935.1 Desulfobacteraceae bacterium | reverse complement strand
GAAGTGCTTGAAAAGCAACAAGAACAATAAGAAGTTTGTATGAAATAGGGGATGACCTGCTTGTCTTCTCAGGAGGCAAGCATAGCCCCCTTATAGGGGGTAAAAGGCAAAACCACCTTCTAAGAAGGTGGATATTTATTAAAAATGTTGATGAGCTTTGCCATAAATGTGGTCATTGCCAGGCCATCTGCGATAACTTAGCTATTGGATTACCCCAGATAAATCCCCTGGCATTGGAAAAAAAATCAAATCACCAAAAGCACCATGGTGATATTGTGAAAGATATAATCAAAAATAGACGCTCCATTCGAAAATATAAAGATAGAAAAATTTCTGAAGATGAAATAAAAAGTCTTATTGAAACAGTAAGGTATGCACCTTCTGCATCCAATGCCCACCAAGTAAGTTGGATGGTTTATTCAGATGATGAAAAAATCAAAAAAATTGCCGAATTAACCGTGGAGTGGATGAAGGATCAATTAAGGCAAAAGTCTGATTTGATTTCAGGAAGGTATGTCCATGTGTTTAATAAACATATTAAAGATTGGGAGCAGGGCAAGGATATTGTTTTACGAAATGCTCCCCATTTTATCCTTGTCCATGGGCCGGATTCTGGAATAATGAGGCAGATTGACGGGGTTATTGCCCTTGATTATTTTGAATTTGCTGCAATTTCGGCTGGTTTTGGAACATGTTGGGCGGGGCTTTTTTCCCATGCAATGCAAGAAAAATATGGTTCATCCGATTAACGCGTACTTTTTTCTATGAAGATCAAAAAGCTTCAATTTGAAAAATTCAAAATCACGATATCCATAGGCCTGCCTTTTCATAGTTTTAATTTTGTTATTGGTTCCTTC
>JAAELK010000426.1 GCA_024226935.1 Desulfobacteraceae bacterium | reverse complement strand
TATCTTAATTGCCAGCATAGAGGATCTCCTTTCTTTTTGGGAAAAAAGTTAAAAATTGCTGTTTGGGAGGTTCTCTATGCTTCTACTACAATTTTAACACCTGACAAATCCTTTTTTGAGCTAACCGCGGGGTTTGAGGGTACCCCTTTTTTGACAAGCATCTGTGTAATATCAGGCCAGTTAAACATTTTTATTGCTGCGGTACGACTCATTTTTCTTCCAGCTCCGTGGGCTGCCGAACACAAAGATGCATCATTTCCAAGTCCCCTTACAACAAAGGCAGGCGATGCCATGGAGCCTGGAATAACAGCTAAAACCCCTTTGTCTGCGGGTGTCGCCCCTTTTCGGTGTACGATCACCTCCCTTGTACCCAGTTGGGTTTTCCATGCAAAGTTGTGATGATTCTCAAAGGTCAAAACAGATATTGCTCCCAGATTATTCAATACACTTTGATGGATGATATCATGATTTGCAGCAGAGTAGTTTCCCATGAGTTCCATTGCCAGCCAATATTCCATGCCTTCTGAGCTTTTAATATCCAGCCAGGCAAGATTACTTAAATTTCTGGGAAGTTCCGGATGAAGTCTTTTTGCAAGGAAGCTGTAATATTTGGCAATATCAGCTCCGGCCCCCCTGCTTCCGCTATGGGTTAATAATGCCAGATATTCGCCTTTTTCAAGACCAAGATCATTATTTTCAAGACGCAGACGGCCAAATTCGGCAAAATGGTTACCCGATCCTGAAGTTCCAAGTTGTTTCCATGCCCTGTCCTTCAATGACCCGACGCGGTGACAAAATGACCAGTCTTCATCCATAACCGGATGTTTTTTAGGTCTGGTAAACGCTTTGCCGACACCAAATCTGGTCTCAGTTTCCAAAGCAATTTTAAATATCCCTCTGCGCTTTTCATATTCCTTGAATGGAATATCAAGAACGCTCATTTTCACTCTACAGCCGATATCCACCCCCACGGCGTAGGGAATAACAGCATTATCAACGGCAAGAACGCCGCCGATGGGAAGCCCGTAACCTTTGTGTGCATCGGGCATCAAAGCGCCCTTTATTGATATTGGAAGAGAACAGGCATCGTCCATCTGCCGCACTGCCTCAATATCAAGATTCACACCCCAGATTCTATAGGGTGCACCCTCCCAACCTTTTTTGTCTTTAGCCATTGTTTGCCGGTTACAGACTCCTGAAAAACAAATTATAAAACAGTTAATACATTATAAAAGAAACCCGAATTAAAAAAATTCAATCTCTAAAATTTAAAACAACAGACGAACAGCATATGTCTCCCCGGTATTTAAGACAATTTTGCCAACTGAGAGTAAATCGGTTTTCCTCCCAAACGATTTGCCACAAGACTTGCACTGAGGCAGGTCACCATCAGGGGAAGGATCAGTTCATAGCTGCGGGTCATTTCCACAATAAGAACAATACCGGTGATGGGAGCCTGCACTGTTGCGGCAAACAAAGCGCCCATTCCACCAATGGCAAATATCCCGGGCTGTTTAATCAACTCTGGAAAAAAACCAACGGCAATCTGACCGAACCAAAGCCCTATAAATGTACCCAGGGCTAACATGGGTGCAAAAATACCGCCCGGGGTGCCTATGGCATATGAAAAAATTGTAAACATAAAACGAAGCAGAAATATGGACAACAGGACCCCTGTACTGAACCTATTAGACAGAGCAAGCTCAAGTGAATCATGGCCGCCACCCGTCGCATCGGGCAGAAAGTATGCGACAATGCCAATCATCAGAGCAATAATAACAGCCAGCAGATATGGCTTGATTCCTTTTAGTTTTGTACTAAACGAGACACCTTTGAGCATGAGACGATTAAACAGGGTGCCAAGCAGCCCGAAAAAAACACCCAGGACTACAAATAATGGCAAGATAGTAAGTTTAGGAGCATGAAAAGAGGCATTCAGGATGTCGGGTTGCTGACCATTTAAAATCTGCACCACTATGACAGATACACAACTGGCAAATATTACGGCCATGAGGGATTGAAAATTATATTTGAAATGGTCGCGCATCTCCTCTGTAACAAAAATAAGTCCGGCAAGGGGAGCATTAAAAGCTGCGGCAAGTCCGGCAGCAGCCCCTGCTGCCACCAGAACATGGTGATGAAATTTATCCTCGGGTGTTCCAAACATATCTCCAAAGGCACTTCCCATATGAATTGTCGGCCCTTCCCTGCCAAGAACCAGGCCAGAACCCATGGCCAAAATCCCTCCGATAAATTTAACAGGAATAACTCGCTGCCAATGGATTTTTTTATTTTCTCTTAAAGTGGTTTCAACCTGTGGAACCCCTGAACCGGCTGTCTCTGGTGCAAATTTTCTAACCAGAAAAAGAGAAAGGGTAACGGCAGCACAGATTAACACCAGGAAAAGAAGCAACAAGCCCATGGACCCGTCAATATTACCAATAAATGATTTTCGTAAGTTATTTATTGCATTAAGAATAGTATGGAAAACAGCCCCGATTAAACCGGAAAGAAGTCCAACCAATCCACTTTTGAAAATCAATTTATTTGAAAATTTTTGGCTCATATATAAAGATCTCTCTTTTAGTTTTCAGCCACAAAAACATCCTGCATTCTTATAGACTTTTTTAAAATATTTATCTTCAAAAACTTTCTGACTTTCAAGTTTACTATAAAAATGCGCAGATCCCCTTTGTTTTGGTTATTCTATACCAATTCATAGTGGTTCCAATTTTGAAAGTTGAAAAGTATTCATTGAAGATTCCGATTTTATCTGAGTTTAGAGTTTGATTTTGTGGCTGGTTCGGGCTAATATTCATTTTGCCGAATTTCCCTTGTTTGGTTTGCTTGTTTAGGAGTAAACAATACATATCAAACAAAGTAAAACTCGTCAATTTTATTAAAGATATCAATGCGTTATTCTTTGCTTTTATTTTAATGGCCGAAAGTTGAGTTATAAAATTGAAATCACCAAACAACCAAAATACCATACGAACATTTATCGCAATTCCCATACCGGAAAACATTAGTCTTTTCCTCAATAAAATTCAAGATAAAATTAAAGAGAACCGGATCAAAGCCTCGTGGGTCAAGAGATCTTCAATGCATCTTACCCTGAAATTTATCGGAGATACAACCAAAAAAGATATTAAGCAAATTATCCGGGCCATGGAGGCGACCGCCAGTATCTGTGAACCCTTTACCCTTTCAGCAAGAAAAGTGGGGATCTTTCCCGATGTAAACAAGGCCAGGGTAATTTGGTCAGGGGTCAAAGGTCAGATTGATCAACTTAAAGCGGTTCATATAACCCTTGAAAAAAATCTTGAACAGGCAGGAATCAAGGCTGATAACAAGCGATTTTCACCACATTTTACCCTCGGTCGTTTTAAAGGCGGTGTGGACAGCAGAGCTTTGGTAAATATTATTCAAAACTTTCAGCATTATAAATCAGATCCGTATCTGGTAAAATCAATGGTGCTTTTTAAAAGTGATCTGAAGCCCTCGGGTGCTGTTCATACAGAACTGTTTGAAATTAGGTTTGCCGGTACGATCTAAAAAATCATAAAATTTGGATTTCAAATTAAAAGGAGACAAGTGATGCAAATTTGCGTAAAAACAGATGCCCGTACCCAGATGATAGATATCACGGACCAGGTCAGGAAGGTGATTGAAACTTCCGGTATCAAAGACGGCCTGGTCCATATTTATTCCATGCATACGACAGGGGCGATCACCATCAATGAAAATGCAGACCCGGCGGTTGAAGTGGATATTCGCTCCTGTATTAATAAGGTCATTCCCTGGGATGACGGATTTAAACACATGGAGGGCAATTCAGCCGCCCATATAAAAACGAGTCTGTTCGGCCCCTCTGAAACCATTCCCCTTGAAAACAAAAAGATGTTGCTGGGTACCTGGCAGGGCATCTTCTTTTGTGAGTTTGACGGCCCCAGGCAACGACGGGTGAATGTTAAAATCCTTCCGGGTTAAAGGCTATTGCTGTCTTCATTTAACAGTCGGCCCATGTCCATTGGAATATCCGGTTGGTTAAGGACAATGGTGCGGTTGTTATCCCGGAACTCAAGATAATAAGACTGTAGACCCATACCGAAAAAATCCCGTTGTTCCTTTAAAAAGTCAATGGCTCTGACAGATCCATACCGCTTGTCTCCAACCACGGGGTGGCAGGCCAGTTTGGCATGTCTTCTGATCTGATGTTTGCGCCCGGTGAAAAGCTCAATATCCAACAGGGCATAATGGGGACTTTGTTCCAAGACCCGATATCGGGTAACAGCCTCCTGCTTTTTCCCTTTTCCTTTGGGATCTGTCCTGCCACCGGACTGTTTTGATAACGGGGTGTTCCAGGTACCCCGGGCCTGATCCGACTCAAAATTTCCATGCACCAATGCCCTATATTGTTTTTTTACCTTGCCCTGGGCAAACAAGTCTGATAACCGAGTCAGGGTGGGATGATCCACTATAATAATGTCTTGTTGAATTGTCATAATGTCGGCATCCTAACCTAGTGCAAGAGAATGGTCAAAGCAATCGTTGTGAACCTCCGGCATATTACTCAATTATAATCCCAAATGTTCTCTCCATAAGCCAGTATGACCCCATAAGACCGGCAGCATAAACTGTAATTAATGGCTTTGGTATTAATTCAGCAAAATTATTATTTTTTAATAACCCCTTATTGAATCGAACTATTTTCAGTAAAAAAAACAGTGCAATAACAAAAAAAGCCTGTCCTATTTCCACACCTATATTAAAGTATGCCAGGGCAGGTATTTCAAAGTTTTGTGGTAATCCAAGTTCACTTAAGGCACTAGCAAAACCAAATCCATGTAAAAGTCCAAATGCTGTAGCCACAATTGCGGGATATCGCCGGATTAAGCTCTTGGGTTTACCCTTGATGATTTCCACAGCCAGCATAACTATACTAAGAGCGATCAGTGCTTCAACCAGTTCTGTTCTGATTTGCCAAAAATCAAGTGTTGCCATGGCTAAAGTTATGGAATGCCCTAAAGTAAATCCGGTTATGGTGGTCATGGTACGGCCAAGTCCACCTGTTATCATCATTAAACAGATTAAAAATAATAGATGATCATAACCTGCTAAAATATGTTTAACTCCTGCAATAATATATTGTTTTGCCACGTCCCAGCCACTTAATTTTTTGGGCAAACCGAGCCGGATTAATTCAGGTCCATTAAAGATAGAATGTGATTCGCCACTGATACGCTGTAAATAAACCAGGGTTGAAAGTGCAGGGTTTTCTGCTGGATATTTTAAAACTATTTTTGCATCGTTGTATGAATTTTTCCATCTATAGGTTCGTATACCAATTAAAGATGGTTTTAAAAGACCGGATAAAAAGCGACAATTTTTACTTTCAAGGGATATCTCTGGTATTCTTCCCTCTTTTAAAACAGGGGGTATTTTCCAGCGCAATGTGAGAATGTTATTTGCACTCTCTTTTATCTCAATATAAATTGGTCGGCCTTCATGGCCATATGCAGAACCTGAGATCAACATTAAAAGAAAAGAAACTATTTTTAAAATCCTGAAATTCATAGAACCTCTCCCAGGGATGATTCTCTTTGAACATTATATTGACTGATCAATTTTTTAATAGCCCTTTTTCTTGCACTATCAAGTAATACCCGCCTGGCATCTTCTTCCACCAACCCTTTAACTTCGTCTATCTTCGGCAGTCGAGCCGGAAGATTTTTTGTTACCATTACCAGATGAGAACCATACCGGGAAACAAAAGGGCCATGCCAGTTTTTTGTTGAAGGAGAGAGTTTAAAAACCTCAGTAGCCATCCGATCACCGAAATGATTTTTTATAAATTCAGGGGTGCGCTCCACATAATTCCTATGAAAATAAAAACGATCACCATATCTGGATGCATTATCAAAGATTTCGTTATTACTATTTAACTTCTCAATCGTCTCCAATGCAAGTTTCAAAGCCCCGGAGGCTCCATGTTTTCTTCCATCAAAAAACACATGGGTAAAAGTAATATAACCCTCCACCCTATAGTCATTAATATTGTCCGAGAAGAATTTTTCAAGTTCTTTTCCGGATATCTTTGCGTTTTCTGCTGTAAATCCCCGGTTAACATAATCCAGTTTTTGAATTAATCGCCTTTTTATTACATCATCGTTCTCATCCAAGCCCATTGAAAGAGCTTCACGATAAAGGACTTCATCCCTGACATAATCTATAACCAGTTTCTCTTTATCTCCAGTATTTAATTCTTCCAAATAGGCTTTTGCAGCTGTTAAATTAAATGCTTTTGACTGATACTGAAGATAATTTAAAAGAACCGTCTCATTAACAACAACATCCCGGGGATTATTGGATATAGATGTATTTACAGCAAAGATCTCCACTAATAAATATCCACCTTCTTAGAAGGTGGTTTTGCCTTTTACCCCCTATAAGGGGGCTATGCTTGCCTCCTGAGAAGACAAGCAGGTCATCCCCTATTTCATACAAACTTCTTATTGTTCTTGTTGCTTTTCAAGCACTTC
>JAAELK010000425.1 GCA_024226935.1 Desulfobacteraceae bacterium | reverse complement strand
GTCAAATCTACTCATGGTTTTTTCCTTTAATCTGTTATGGGGATAACCGATTAAATTAATACCATGGGTAGATCCTTCAGGCATAGCCTTCTGACGATGACCACGCCCACAGGACGTGGTTTTTAATTTTTAATAAAACAGCCATGAAACAGACTGCACAACCATTTGGATCAGAGGTCGATATAGCATATTCCCATAAATTATGGAAAGCACTTGAGAAAGCAAAACTTGTGGGACATGACAGAATACGTGCATTGCCATATAAAGGAACACACCCCCATGGTGTTATCCTCGAACAGCTTTCAACCATGATCAAAATACATGATCTCACAGGAATAGTCTATATAAAATCCAATTATATGGCCGAGAAAATAACAAAATCAAAAGTGGTTAATGATCCAGAATCCTGCCTCATGTCCATTGCAGTAATGTTCAAAAGAGAACCAGGATATGATTCTGAGAATCAGGATTGGTTCTGGGCTAAATATAAACCCGATGGAACCCTTTTGACCAACCCCAAAGGCATGGCCCTTGCCGGGCGCATAGGCAAAGGCATGGACATGGGATGTATCGCCTGCCACAAGAGTGCACAAGGCGATGATTTTCTTTTCAATAATACAGCAAAACACCTGGATTAGAGGTTAACAAAAAAGCACAGGTTTTTACCCATATAAACACGGGGGATGGCAGCTAAAATTATCCTCCGTGTACTTTTTCCTGAATTCATATATCTCGCCCTCCAATGATAGACAAAGTCAACACCATATCAAAATATAGTAATTCAAAATTTTTATCTCAAACAAAAAATATTCCATAGATATTCCCACCATAACCACTTTATTTAATTCTCTTGACAGGCATCAACACCATTGATATAGGAGGGGCGCATTAATTTTTTTAACCTATTCGGTCAGGTATAATTCAAATTTAAAAGTTATACAGGTTAGTATTATTATTTAGGATTGAAAACATAATGAATTGCGAAGGAGTTTGACTCATATACAAGGCGTATTAAAGATTTAATACGATTCTACCTTTGATGCAACGCAATAGATGGGCCAAAAAACAAGCAATTGTGTTCAAGTAATTTAATTTTCAACCCTTATTAAGTTTAATTATAGGAGAATAAATATGAATAAAAAAATCTTAGGTATTGTTATTGTTATTTTTGCAGCGTTTATTGGGAGTTATGTTGCGAATCACTTTTTGAATAAGGGGTCAAGTTTTGATTCAACCTTAATGGAAGTATCCGCTTCAGTTAATAAACAATGTCCAATAGCTATAGACAAAGAAACAAGGTTAGATACCACTATAGCAGGACCAGAAAAAAGCTTTACCTATTTTTACACTTTAGTAAATTATCAAAAAGAAGAACTGGATTCCAAAACATTGACAGAAAATCTTAAACCAAACCTTATAAACAACATAAAAACAAATAAAGACATGAAGCCTTTTAAAGAAAACAAGGTCAAGATAACTTATGTATATAAAGATAAAGTTGGCAATGAAGTCATGAGAATCCTCATAAAACCAAACGATTATCTATAGTCCGTTTAATCGGGAGCTGGGAGTTTTAATCCCCCAGCCCCCACGACATCCTGCATGGGGGTCTTAATCCAAAATTCCGACCCGGGGTTGATTACCCCCATTAAACAACCGGTTTTCAATTCCCAAAAAAGACCCCTGCCATAATATCGTAATCCCGGAATTTCAAGTTTTTGTCTTTTACCTCTGGGTATCTATCATAAGACCTATTTAGTGCTTGAACGAAAACTCACCCATCTGCCGCGTTGCTGCAAAAATTTGCAATCCTCATGTACTGAAGTACACTCCGGTTTCAAACTTTCTTGCGCCTTGCATATAGGCAAGTTTTCATCCAAGCACAGGTTTTCGGTCAGCCACTATTTAGTCATGCACTAATTAGCTTGTATCACAGCAAAAACAATTCCTGATATTAATGAAATTATGATAATGAATTTACTATAATGAATAGCAGCAAGAGTCCATTTTGCAGATTTATCATCGGTTTCTTTAATTAAATTTTTAAGATGAAATTCTGCCAGCCTCCCTTCAGAAATCATAGTTTTAACAAAGGGCATATTTCTATGCTTTTTTAACAAAAAAGGGGTTATCAGGAAATGACAGATCCCATATCCAAAAAAAAGCGCATAAGAAAAGACCTCCCATGAAATTATCATTAGATGTGAATATATAGTCATTTTACTCTCCCCCTTGCATAGTAGTTAAACTACAGCATCAATTTTTGATGTTCTCAAGATATTGCTTTTGGTAAAAGCTATTTCAAAATCTTTGTGTGAAAATTTCATATTTTTTTTGATACGAACAAGTTATGGGTTATTTATTTGTCCAAGGGTCTGCAATAGGTCTCGCGAATAAGAAAGGTGCTGACTGCGGCTGCAATCATAAAGGAAACCGGCAGTATGATAAGTGCCATATGATACTCCGACACTCCATAAACTCTTATCCCGTTGCGTACATGCCCGGTCCATTCGATATCGAGAAATTTACCTATAAAAGGCAGATAGATGACTCCCCCTAAGACAACTGCCATATTATTAAAGCCGTTTGCAGCCCCTGTTGTGGTTATATGATTATTCTCCCTGACTATTGCAAAAACCAGAGCCTGTCCCGATGCGGACAACCCGAAGAAAAACAACAAAACAAATAGAATGGCAGTATTCAGATTTGAAAGATAGATTAACCCCAACGAAGAAAACACTCCCATCAAAGCTGAAATGGTTAACGGCAGACAGCGCCTGTTAACTTTATCGGAGAGCCAGCCTATTACAGGGCTGCCAATCCCAAATCCCATCCAGGCAAAGATAAGTGCAGTTGCTGCAGCCTCTGCAGACATATTCAATCTATCCTCTAAAAAAGGTATTCCCCAGAGACCTACAAATGCTATGAAGGCCCCCCCTATGGCCAGTTCATAAAGCCCCAGAAACCATGATTGAGGTTTTTTTACAACCACCTTCATACTGTTCCACATTTTGACTTTTTGTTCATTCTGGTTTTCGATGAAACTGTCAGGATTATCCCGAATAAATATCCACCTTCTTAGAAGGTGGTTTTGCCTTTTACCCCCTATAAGGGGGCTATGCTTGCCTCCTGAGAAGACAAGCAGGTCATCCCCTATTTCATACAAACTTCTTATTGTTCTTGTTGCTTTTCAAGCACTTC
>JAAELK010000424.1 GCA_024226935.1 Desulfobacteraceae bacterium | reverse complement strand
TTGTGACATACTCTGTTGCACCCCGTTGATGAAAGGTTTTTTTGGTCGAAAACATTCTATCTGCTTGATTCATCAAGCGCAACGGGGTTTTTCTTTTTTTAGGTGGTGGATTGGGGATAGAACAGGACTTATGCTTTTGTCAAAGCAAAAAAACCTATTAACTTCGAAAGACCAAATTTTTATCTCTCCAACAAGAATCCGGCCAGCCCCTTTAAATTCATTCATTTCTTTAATCTTGAAACAGTTTCAATTTAAGTCATTAAAGATTACCTGCTATTTAAATTTGATTTTAATTTATTGGACCCTTGAAAAAAATTTATTTTGGAGTAAGTATTAGAGTTAAGCAATAAAAAAACCCCGGAATGAGGAAAATAAAAATGAATATCTGCTATGATGAAAATGTTCTGGAAGAATTGCTCCGGCTGTTAAAACTGGAAAAAATTGAAGAAAACATTTTTCGGGGTCAAAGCCAGGACCTTGGATATGGTAATGTCTTTGGCGGCCAGGTTATTGGCCAGGCCCTATCCGCCGCTTCTCAAACCGTGCCTGGAAATTTTCACGCCCACAGCCTCCACGGATATTTCATGCGGGCCGGAGATGCCGCAAAACCCATTGTTTATACCGTAGACTGCATCCGTGACGGAAAAAGCTTTATCACCCGGCGGGTGGTGGCAGTCCAAAAGGGGCGGGCTATTTTCTCCATGGCAGCCTCTTTTCACAGCCAAGAACAGGGATTTACCCACCAGGATCCCATGCCAGAGATTCAAGGACCCGACGGCATAGAATCCGATGTTGAAATGGCCCGGCGCCTCTCAGATCAAATCCCCCCGGCCGTTCTCGAAAAACTGCTCTGCAAAAAGCCCATTGAGTTCCGAGTGGTCAATCCGGTCAATCCCTTTTCTCCCACCCCCCGGCCACCGGAAAAATATGTCTGGTTCAGGGCCATGGACAAGATCCCGACAAAAGATGCGGCCGTCCACCGGTATATACTGGCCTACGCCTCGGACTTTAATCTGATGTCAACCTCCCTGCAGCCCCATGGAAAAACCTTCTGGTCACCGGATATGCAGGTGGCAAGCCTGGATCACTCCATGTGGTTCCATCGACAATTTGCCATGGACGATTGGCTCCTCTATGTAACGAAAAGCCCCTCCGCCTGCAATGGAAGGGGGCTTAACACAGGTTCCATCTACACAAGAGACAAAAAACTTGTGGCCAGTGTTGCCCAGGAAGGATTGATGCGGCCCTTAAATTAATAAAATAACTTGAAACAAAGTTTCTTTTATGCAAAAACTCAATAGAAATTTTCTTTTTCAATCAGGTTCTTTAGTTCTAAACACGGAAATCGCTTCTTACTTTTTAAACGGAGGAGAATATGATGCGAAGATACTTTTTTGTGATCCTAGTGTGTTTTATCCTTACAGGGTGTACAACCCAATCGCAAAAATTTGTAAATAACAAAATAGAAAATCAACAAATCATCAAAAAATTAATCCATGATGGTTTTGGCGATCCCATATTCATTAATTCCGATAAGAATTATTACATGGTTTCCAAGGCTCCCGAACAAAATCAGCAGGAATTTATTATTGCTTCTGTTTATGACCATGAAAAATCATGGGAGAGCCCTGATCGATCTAAGTTCTTTAGTGCATATCATATAGCTTATTACTCCATCGGTGATGTTTATATCACAATTAATAAGACAGATTATTTCCATAAAGACGGAAGTTTGGCGCACTCAAGCAGCGAAAAAAGAATGTATAATTTAAACCCGGCATCTGCCCTTGCAAGGCAGTTAAAATATTTATTGAAAGTTACAGCTAGGATACCTAAAAGCAGCATAGCTACCAGAGAATAGAGGTTGTAGTAAAAAAAATTAATCAAAAAGAGTGACCATGGTTTCTCCGGTGAAGATTCTTGAATCATTTAATTCTATGGTATAAATAATATCGTAGGATGATCGTAATGTATTAAAACTGGTCGCAAAATCATCTTCAAAATCATATACTGTGCGGATTGAAAATGAAGAATAAATATCCACCTTCTTAGAAGGTGGTTTTGCCTTTTACCCCCTATAAGGGGGCTATGCTTGCCTCCTGAGAAGACAAGCAGGTCATCCCCTATTTCATACAAACTTCTTATTGTTCTTGTTGCTTTTCAAGCACTTC